>CAZWDE010000282.1:0-4649 GCA_964632555.1 uncultured Limibaculum sp. | reverse complement strand
GCGGCGGCGCGACGCTCGACGGCGCCGACCTGCTCGGGATGGAGCCCAACGAGCGTGCGGCGGCGGGGCTGTTCCTCGCCTTCCAATACCCCGTCGAGATCCCCGGCGTGAACAACATGACCTTCCTGCGCACCGCGATGAACGCGCAGCGGAAGGCGCGCGGCGAGGCCGAGATCTCGGCCCCCGATTTCCTGAAGCTCGTGCGCGCCAAGGCCAAGGCGCTCGACATGGACGCCGAGATGCTGAAGCGCTCGGTCAATGTCGGGTTCTCGGGCGGCGAGAAGAAGCGCAACGAGATCCTGCAGATGGCCGTGTTCGAGCCGCGCATGTGCATCCTCGACGAGACCGATTCGGGCCTCGACGTCGACGCGATGAAGCTCGTCGCCGAGGGCGTCAACGCGCTCCGCTCGAAGGACCGCGGCTTCCTCGTGATCACGCACTACCAGCGGCTGCTCGACCACATCGTGCCGGACGTGGTCCACATCATGTCGGAGGGCCGCATCGTCGAGAGCGGCGGGCCCGAGCTCGCCGCGCGCGTCGAGGCCGAGGGCTATGCCGAGATCAAGGCGGGGGCCTGAGGCGATGGCGCTCTCCCCGAAGCTGCTCGACGACAAGCGCCGCGCGGCCGAGGCGCTGCTCGCCGCGCTGCCGCTGCCCGAGGGCGAGGCCGGCTGGGCGCGCGAGGCGCGCGCCCGGGCGCGCACCCGCCTGCTCGACGCCGGCGCGCCGATCCGCCGCGACGAGTACTGGAAATACACCGAGCCCGCGCGCCTCACCGAGGCGCAGCCCGCGGTGTCCGCCGCCCTGGCCGCCGGCACCGGGCCGCTGCTCGAGGAGACCGATCCCTTCCCCGGCGTCGCGGCCGAGCGCGCGGTCTTCGCCGACGGGCGCATCGCCGGCCCCCTGCCCGCCATCGACGGCGTCGCGCTCACCCCCCTCGCCGAGGCGCTGGCGCAGGACATCACGCCCGCGCGCGATCTCTTCGGCGCGCTCGAGGCGGCGGGGCAGGAGAAGGTGGCGCGCCCGCTCGCAAGCCTCAACACCGCCACGGCGACCGAGGGGCTCGTCGCCCACGTGGCGCGCGAGGCGGAGGCGCGGCTCCACATCCACCAGGCGCAGGCGGCCGAGGGCGTCGCGGTGCTCCACCATGTCGTGCGGGTCGAGCCCGGCGCGGGGCTCACGATCCTCGAGTCGGGCGCGGCGGCCAACACCCTTCTCGAGGTCGACATCGCGCCGGGCGGGCGCTTCCACCACGTGCGTCTGCAGCGCGAGCCCGATCGGCCGACCGCCACCCACCTCTTCGCCCGCATCGCCGAGGGCGCGGAGTTCAAGACCTTCACCCTCACGCTCGACGGCAGCCTGACCCGCAACGAGGTGGTGATCGCGCTCGACGGCGACGACGCGACGGGCCACATCGCCGGCGCGGTGCTCGGCCGGGACGAGGCGCACGCCGACAACACCGTCTTCGTCACCCACACGGGCCAGCGCTGCGAGAGCCGGCAGGTCTTCAAGAACGTGCTGTCCGACCGCGCCCGCGGCATCTTCCAGGGCAAGATCTTCGTCCGCCCCGGCGCCCAGAAGACCGACGGCTACCAGATCAGCCAGTCGATCCTGCTCTCCGAGGGCGCCGAGTTCTCGGCCAAGCCCGAGCTCGAGATCTACGCCGACGACGTGAAGTGCAGCCACGGCTCGACCACGGGCGCGCTCGACCGCACCGCGCTCTTCTACCTGATGGCGCGCGGCATCACCCGGGCCGAGGCCGAGGCGCTGCTCGTCGCCTCCTTCGTCGAGGAGGCGATCGCCGAGATCGAGGACGCGGCGCTCGCCGAGGTCATGCGCGGCGAGGTGGCCTGCTGGATGGCCGCCCGGGCCTGAGCGGTGGCCGAGCGCGGGCTGACCGGCCGGGTGCTGACCGCCTGGGCCGACATGGGGGGGAGCCTGCGCTGGCTCCTCGCCCGCCGGCCGTCGGAGACCACGCTGTTCGTCTTCCTGCTGATCTCGGGCCTGATGCTGCTGCTCCTCGTGATCGCCGAGCGGGTGCTCAACCCCGCCGCGGGGCCGATCGAGGCCGGGGGGGCGAGCGGCCTCGGCGGGCTGGTCGGCGCCGGCCTCGTCGTCTTCGGGCTGCTCTGGCCGCTGTTGCTCTACCTGCTCGCGCTCCTCGGCCACGGCCTCGCGCGCGCCTTCGGCGGCACCGGCTCGGGCCACGCGAGCCGCGCCGCCATGGCCTGGGCCGCGCTCGTCGCCGCGCCCGTCGCCGTGGTCGCCTCGGTGGCCGGGCTCTTCGCCGCGCCCCTCCTGCCGGCGGCCGCCGCGGGCGCGCTGCGCAGCCTCGGCCTCCTCGCCTTCGCCTACGCGCTCGCGCACTGCTTCGCCGCGGCGCACGGCTTCGCCCGGCCCTGGGCCGCGCTCGCGATCGTCGCGGCGCTCGTTCTGGGGATCGCCGCCCTGCCCCGCCTTCTCGCATGACCGGCCGGCCCGGCCATCCCGTTTCTGGAAAGCGATTGGCGCGTCACGGCCGATCATGTACTCTCCGGCGCGAAGTGGGGGTGGCCGTCATGGGGCGGCGCGTATCGGTCGCCGAAACGCCGGGTTCCTTGCCATCGGAGCTGCCATGACGAGCGAGATCGCGGACGATCTTCCGGAGGTCCACCTCAAGGACGTGCAGCAGCCGCTGGAGCCGCTCACCGGCATGTCGGTCTGGGCGCGGATGCGCCTGTCCTACCGCGACATGCGCCGCACCACGCGCGCGCTGATCGACGAGGACCCCTCGGAGGCGCGGCTCCTGTTCTTCGTCCTGCTGTCCGACGTGCTGTTCTTCCTCGGCCGCGGCGTGCAGCTCGTGGTCAGCCCGAGCCACACGGTCGAGGCGTCGCTGCCGGTGCCGGCGCAGCTCGGGCTGATCCTGCTCGGCGCGCTGCTGATCCGCACGCTGACGCTCTACATCTTCGCCGCGCTGGTCTGCATCCTCGGGCGCGCGCTCGGCGGGCGCGGCAGCTTCAAGGACGTGCGCACCGGCGTCTTCTGGGCCGCGCTCGTCGCGGCGCCCGTGGGCATCGCGGGCGCGCTGATCGGCGCCGGCTTCGCCCATCTCGAGCCGATCCAGCCGATCTTCGGCAGCACCCTCTTCTCGTGGCCGCCGCTGCTGGTGGGCCCCGTCGCCTTCGTGTTCTTCCTGTCGGCCGGCGTCGCCGAGGCCCATGGCGCGGCCAAGACCTCGCCCGTCTTCATCGCGTTCTCCGTGCTCACCGTGATCCTGCTCCTCGCCAGCGTGATCTTCGGGCCCATGATCCTGGACGCGGCCGGGTTCGCTCCGTGACGGAGGGGCCGCGGCGCGGCCGATCCGACGGACCCGAGGGCGACGGGGGCGGCGGGCTCGCCGAGCTCCTCGCCGGCATCCTCGAGGGGATCGCGCGGCCCCGCCACGCGCTCCGCCGGGTGATCGACCACATCGCGGGCGACGCGCCCGCGCTGCTCGGCCTCCTCGCCGCCGCCTATCTCGTGCAGGCGCTCGCGGTGATCGCGGTGCCGGGCGCCCGCGGCGAGGCCGAGGGGCCGGCGATCGCGCTCCATGTCGGCGGCTTCCTCTCGCTCCTTCTGGGCTCGGGGATGACCGGGCTGCTGGTCTTCGGGATCGGGCGGCTCTTCGGCGGCACGGCCGACCTCGTGCGCTGCCTCGCCATGATGGCCTGGTTCGCCTTCGTCACGAGCTTCCTCTGGCCGGTGGCGCTGATGGGCCTCGTCCCGTCGCTCAAGGGCGAGGGCGGGCTCGTGGCCTCGCTCCTCCTCTTCGGGTGGAGCGCCGCGACGATCTGGATCTTCGCGAGCCAGGTCGCCGAGGTGCACGGCTTCCGCAGCACCGCGCGCGTCGCCGCGTCCACTGTTGCGCTGGCGCTCGCCGCCTATCTGGTGCTGGGAGCGCTCGCGACACCCGGCTGACCGCCGGCGCGAGAGACCGCCGAGCCCAAACTGCCCGAGGACACCATGTACGACGTCGAGACGATCCGCGCCGATTTCCCGATCCTCGCCCGCGAGATCAACGGCACCCCCCTCGTCTATCTCGACAACGCCGCCTCGGCGCAGAAACCGAAGGCGGTGATCGACACGATGGCCGAGACCTACGCGATGGGCTACGCCAACGTGCATCGCGGCCTGCACACGCTGTCCAACGAGGCGACCGACCGCTTCGAGGCGGTGCGCGGCAAGGTGGCGCGCTTCCTCGGCGCGCAGCACGAGGACGAGATCCTGTTCACCTCCAACGGCACCGAGGGGTTCAACCTCGTCGCCTATGGCTGGCTCGAGCCGCGGATCCAGCCGGGTGACGAGATCGTCCTCTCGGTGATGGAGCACCACGCCAACATCGTGCCGTGGCACTTCATGCGCGAGCGCCACGGCGCGGTGCTGAAGTGGGTGGCGCCCGACGCGCGCGGCGACATCGACCCCGAGCGCGTCGCCGAGGCGATCGGGCCGCGCACCCGTCTCGTCGCGATGAGCCACATGTCGAACGTGCTCGGCACCGTGACGGACGCGAAGCGGATCGCCGAGATCGCCCATGCCCGCGGCGTGCCGGTGCTTTTCGACGGCTGCCAGGCGACGGTGCACATGCCGGTCGACGTGCGCGCGATCGGGGCGGACTTCTACGTGATCAC
>CAZWDE010000281.1:0-4708 GCA_964632555.1 uncultured Limibaculum sp. | reverse complement strand
GGCCGGCCCCGCGCGGGGGCCGGCCGGCGTTGCCGTCAGCCGTCGGCCGAGGCCTTTCGCGCCGCGGCGAGCCACTTCTCGACCTGATCGCGATGGTCCTCGATCCAGGTCGAGGCCTGCCGCTCGATGTCCTCGGCGCTGTCCGCGCCCTCGTTCATCTTGGCGTTCTGCGCGAAGATGTCCTCGATCGGGATCCGCACCTGGCGCAGCAGCTCCGCGGCGGCCGGGTTCTCGCCGAGGAAGTCGCTGTTGGCCACCGGGCGGATGTCGCTCGCCGGCCAGCCGAGATCGCAGGGATCCGCGCCCTGGCAGCCGGTGAGCCCGCTCACCGTGGTCTCGTCGGCGAGGTTCGACTGGTCCTCGGGCAGGCTCGTCTCGCGCATCTGCAGCCAGACGACGTCCTCGCCGGGCTTCAGCAGCCCCACGGTCCAGTTCGGCGTCCAGGTGTAGAAGAAGATCGGCTCGCCGTTCTCGTAGCGCCCGATCGCGTCGGCCATCGCCGCCGAGTAGCCGGCCTTGATGGCGTTGAAGTCGTCGTCCCAGCCGAACGCCTCGAAATGGTGGGTGATCACCTTCTCGCAGCCCCAGCCCGGCGGGCAGGCGACCAGATCGGCCTTGCCGTCGCCGTTGGCGTCGAAGCGCTCCTGGATGCCGTCCTCGGTGAGCTGCTCGACATGGGTGATGTCGAGCTCCTCGGCGGTCCGCTTGTCGATCAGGTAGCCCTGCAGCGCGCCGCCCTTGGCGACGTAGCCGATCTTCTCCGCGCCCTCCGAGAACGTCGCCTCGTAGGTGTTGTGCAGCGGGAACCAGCCGTTCACCCAGAGATGCACATCGCCATAGGCGACCGACTGGTAGAAGGCCGGGTTGTCGAGCGTGATCGTGCGGTCGATCTCGTAGCCGAGCTCGCCGAGGAGCTGGCGGTAGATCTCGGCCTGCCACCAGCCGGTGTCCCAGGTGGCGCGGGCCATGGTGATCGAGACGCCCTCGCCGGGCATCTCCTGCGCCGGCGCCTCGGCCGGCAGCGTGGCGAACGCGGCGACGGCCGCGCCGGCCATGAGCGTCTTCAGGGTGCGGGTCGGTCGCATGGGCTGACCTCCTTCCAGATGCTGGGTCTCGCGCCGCGGACCGGGGCCGGCGGCGCGCCTTTCGCGGCCGCGCCCGGATGGCGCGGCCGTCGCCCCCGCCTCAGGACGCCTCGCGCTGGCGCGCGGAGCCCTCCGAGGCGCGGATCCGCAAGAGCGATTTCAGGGTCTCGAGCAGCGAGGGGGCCTGCACGGGCTTGTCCTCGCCGAGCGCCTGGGTGATCCGGTCGAGGATGATCGCGAGCAGCACGATCCCGACCCCGCCCTCGGCCGCGGCGCCGATGTCGAGCCGGCCGAGGCCCGTGTAGACCGTGAGGCCGAGCCCGCCCGCGCCGATCAGCGCGGCGATCACGGCCATCGAGAGCGCGAGCATCAGGGTCTGGTTGAGCCCGGCCATGATCGTGCGCAGCGCGAGCGGCAGCTGCACCTCCCAGAGAACCTGGCGCGGCGTCGAGCCGAAGGCGTAGGCCGCCTCGACGAGGTCGGCCGGCACCGAGCGGATCCCGAGATTGGTCAGCCGGATGATCGGCGGCAGCGCGAAGATGATCGTCGCGATGATCCCCGGCGTCATGCCGACGCCGAACAGCATCACGATGGGCACGAGATAGACGAAGGGCGGGATCGTCTGCATGATGTCGAGCACCGGCCGGATGCCGCTGGCGAAGCGGTCGGACCGCGCCGCCCAGATGCCGAGCGGCACGCCGACCACCGCGCAGAAGAAGACCGCCGTCAGGATCATGGCGAGCGTCGTCATCGTCTCGGACCACACCCCGATCATGTCGAGGAAGACGAGGCTGACGAGGGTGAAGATGGCGAGCCCGCGCCCGCTGACCAGCAGGGCGACCGCCGCCAGCGCCAGCGCGAAGACCGGCATCGGGATCGCCTGCAGCGCCGCGTCGAGATTGTCGAGCACGAGGTTGATCGGCACCTTGATCGCCTGGAACACCTCGCGGAAATTCGGCACGAGCCAGCCCTTGATGGCCGTGTCGATCCAGTCGCCGAAGGGGATCGAGAGTGCGTCGGATGGCCGCCACATGGAATGGTCTCCTCCTTGGCGCGGGGCCGGCTCAGGCCGCCCGCGCGGTCGTCTGGGGCGCGCTCTCGGGCGCGTCGCCGCCGCCATTGGCCGACAGCGCCTCGAACACCGCCTCGGGCCGCACGACGCCCTCGAGCGCGCCGTCGCGGCGGACGACCGCGATCGGCACGCCGCGGGTGCAGGCGCGGAACAGCTCGTTGAGATGGGTGTCGGGCGCGGTCGTCGGGAACTCTTCCGTCAGGATCTGGCGGAGGCCGTCGCCGCCGTCCTCGCGCGCGGCCACCGCGTCGCGATAGGTGACGAGCCCGGCGATCCGGTCGCCGTCGAGCGCGTGGAGCGCCGGGCGGTCGACCTCCTCCATCCGCGCGATCGCGCTCTCGACCGTGTCCGTGCCGAGATCGAGGGCGTGCGCGTCCTCCGCGACGCGCCGCGCGGAGAAGACGCGCGCGCGGTCGACGTCCTTGGTGAACTCGGCGACGTACGCGTCGGCGGGGCTGCCCACGATCTCCTCGGCCGTGCCCACCTGGACGAAGCGGCCCTCCTTCATGATCGCGATGCGGTCGCCGAGGATCAGCGCCTCCAGCAGGTCGTGGGTGATGAAAACCACCGTCTTGCGGAGCCGGCGCTGGAGCTCGAGCATCTCGTTCTGCATGTCGCGGCGGATCAGGGGGTCGAGCGCCGAGAACGGCTCGTCCATCAGCAGGATCTCGGGGTCGACCGCGAGCGCGCGGGCGAGGCCGACGCGCTGCTGCATGCCGCCCGAGAGCGCCGAGGGCCGCCGGTCGGCCCATTCCTCGAGCCCGACCTGCTGGAGCGCGGTGCGCGCGCGCTCGTGGCGCTCGGACCGCGGCACGCCCTGGATCTTGAGGCCGTATTCGACGTTCTCGAGCACCGTCTTGTGCGGGAAGAGCGCGAAGTGCTGAAACACCATGGCCATCTTGCGCAGCCGCGTCTGGCGCAGCGTCGGCGCGTCGGCCGAGAGCACGTCCTCGCCGTCGATCTCCACGCGCCCCGCGGTGGCCGGGATCAGCCGGTTGAGGATGCGCACGAGCGTCGACTTGCCCGAGCCCGAGAGGCCCATCACCACGAAGATCTCGCCCTCCTCGACGTCGAAGCTCACGTCCTGAACGCCGACGGTCTGCCCGGTCTCCTCGAGGATCTCGGGCTTGGTCCGGCCCTTCTCGAGAAGCTCGAGCGCGGCCTCGGGGTCGCCGCCGAAGACCTTCGACACGGATTTCACGGCAATCTTCGTCGCCAAAGCCTGTCGCCTCCCTTGGTTCGCTCGGGCCGCGTCCGGCATGACACGGATCACGCGGCGTGGCCGCCGGGGCTGCCCGCCTGTCATTGACGCCGGCGGAGCGTGTCGGTTCCCGACCTCATCGTGTCTTTTCTCGACCTAGGGCCCCCATCCCGTGCGGCAAACCAGGCGCGCCGGCGCCGGGCGCGGCCGCGCCGCCGCCCCAGGCCGCGCGGCGGGGGCGAAACAACCGGCCGGTTGAAACGTTGTGACAGGACGTCAGGTGACCACGAGACCGGCGAGCCGATCATCGGATGAGGAGCGACGACGTGGCCAAGGATTCGGACGAGGAGCGCGCGCGGGCCCCGCGCCAGCGCAAGCAGGGCGAGAGCCGGGAGCGGCTGAGCTACCGGATGCGGCTCAACATCGGCTACGCGATGCTCGCCCTCCTCGGCGTCCTGATCCTGCAGGCGCTGATCGTCGAGTCCCAGCGCACCGCCGACCTGCCCTATTCCGAGTTCCTCGACCATCTGGAGGAGGGCCGGATCGAGCGCGTGACGGCCGGCTCCGAGACGATCGAGGGCACCTTCACCGAGCCGGTGGACGGCCAGGACGAATTCGTCACCCGGCGCGTCGAGGACGCGCTCGCCGAGCGGCTGGAGCAGCACGGGGTGACCTATGACGGGCAGCTCGAGAACACGCTCGCCGGCCAGATCCTCTCCTGGGTGATCCCGATCGGGCTCTTCGCGGCGATCTGGTGGTTCGTGTTCCGCAAGTTCGCCGAGCGTCAGGGCGGCATGGCGAGCGGGCTGATGCAGATCGGCCAGTCGAACGCGCGCGTGACCTACGAGGAGGACACCGAGACCGGCTTCGACGACGTCGCGGGCATCGACGAGGCCAAGGAGGACCTGCAGGAGATCGTGTCGTTCCTGCAGGATCCCGAAGGCTATGGCCGGCTCGGCGCCCGCGCGCCCAAGGGCGTGCTGCTGACCGGCCCGCCCGGCACCGGCAAGACGCTGATCGCCCGCGCCGTCGCCGGCGAGGCGGGCGTTCCGTTCTTCTACATCAACGGGTCGGAATTCGTGGAGATGTTCGTCGGCGTCGGCGCCGCGCGCACGCGCGACCTCTTCAAGCAGGCCCGCGAGCGGGCGCCCTGCATCATCTTCATCGACGAGCTCGACGCGCTCGGGCAGGCCCGCGGCGGCGGCGTCTCGGGCATGGCCGGCGGCGGCAACGACGAGAAGGAGCAGACGCTCAACCAGCTCCTCGTCGAGCTCGACGGCTTCGACCCGGCCAAGGGCCTCGTGGTGATCGGCGCGACCACCCGCGCCGAGGTGCTCGACCCCGCGCTCC
>CAZWDE010000280.1:0-4718 GCA_964632555.1 uncultured Limibaculum sp. | reverse complement strand
GCCGTTTGCCCCTTGTGAACCCGGCCCGGCCCAGCATTCTCGGCCGCAGCGGTCGGGCGGCGAAGGGGGGACGGCATGGCGATCCTTGTGACGGGCGGCGCGGGCTATATCGGCAGCCATCTGGTGCTGGAGCTCATCGACCGCGGCGAGGAGGTCGTGGTGCTCGACGATCTCTCCACCGGGCGGCGCGCCGCCGTGCCGCCGGCCGCGCGCCTCGTCGAGGGGGACATCGCCGACGCCGGGCTCCTCGCCGGGCTGCTGCCGGGGATCGACACGATCTTCCATTTCGCCGGCTCGATCGTGGTGCCCGAGTCCCATGCCGATCCGCTGGGCTACTACCTCAACAACACCGTGCGCTCGCGCGCGCTGATCGCGGCGGCCGTGGCGGCGGGGGTGCCCCGCTTCGTCTTCTCCTCGACGGCGGCGGTCTACGGGGTGCCGGCGCGGGTGCCGATCGGGGAGGACGCGCCGCTCGCGCCGATCTCGCCCTATGGCAGCTCCAAGATGATGACCGAGACGATGCTGCGCGACGCCGCGGCGGCGCACCCGATCGCCTATGTCGCGCTGCGCTATTTCAACGTGGCGGGCGCCGATCCGGCGGGGCGGGCCGGGCAGTCGACGCCGAACGCCACGCATCTGATCAAGGTCGCGGCGCAGGCCGCCCTCGGGCTGCGGCCGCGGCTCGAGATCTACGGCACCGACTACCCGACCGAGGACGGCACCTGCGTGCGCGACTACATCCACGTCAGCGATCTCGCGCGGGCGCATGCGCTGGCGCTCGATCATCTGCGGGGCGGCGGCGCCTCCGCCGTGCTCAACTGCGGCTACGGGCGCGGCTTTTCGGTGCTCGAGGTGGTCGAGGCCGTGCGCGCGGTGCACGGCGCGCCCTTCGAGGTGGCGCATCGCGGCCGGCGGCCGGGCGACCCGCCGGCGCTCGTCGCCGAGACCGGGCGGATCCGCGCGCTGCTCGGCTGGCGGCCCGAGCTCGACGATCTGCGGACCATCGTCGCGCAGGCGATGGCGTGGGAGGCCCGGCTGGCGGGTCTCGACGCGCCCGCGCCGGACGGCGTCGCGCGGCCGCGGTAACCGTCCGTTAACCCCGCATTAGCGATAGTTCGCCTCGATTTGGATCGGTAATGCCGGAGGGGCCATGAACGCCGCGCTCGACGCCCTCGCCTTCCCGCTGCCGGCCCGGCTGGCGATCGCGCTCAGTTGCGGGCCGGGCGGCGCGATCGAGGTCACGCGCCTCGAGCTTCGCACGGACGAGCTCTCGGTGGTCGTCACCGACCGCGGGGGCGTGCCGCTCTGGGATCAGCTCGACACGCCGCTGCGCGATCTTCTGGCCGGGCTCGCCGAGCGCCACGGCGAAGGCGAGGGGCTCGCGGTGGCGCCGACGGTGTCGCTGCGGATCGGCCAGCTCTGCCTGACCGGCTGCCGGGTGCTCGCCACCCGCTCGACGCGGGGGCGGCGCAGCCTGATCGTCCAGTTCTCGTATGTCGCCGGCGATCTCGGCGGGCTCTTCGCCGGCGGCCGGACGGCTCGCCCGGAGCGCACGCGCGCGCCGGCGCGCATCGCCGAGCTGACCGCCAACGTGCTGATGCCGCTCCGCGATCTCTATGCCCATCTCGACGCGCTCGGCGGAGCCCTGGCCCCGGCCGAGCTGGCGCGGCAGGGACGGCGGTTTCTCGACCGGGTGTTCCGCGAGAAGCTCAGCGAGTGCGAGGCCCATCACGTCGCGCTGCTCCGCCATCTCGACGCGCCCGAGCCGGGGCGGGCGCCGGCGCGGGGCGCGGCGGCCGCCGAGGGGCGTCCGGCCGGCCGCGCGTGCTGAGCGCTCAGGCCGCGCGCCCGATCCGCTCGGCCACCCGGTCGAGCGGCCAGCTCTCGCCGAGCGCGTTGGCGATCAGCATGCCCCCTTCGAGCGCGGCGAGGACGTGCAGGGCCCGCGCCTCCGCCTCCGGGCCGCCGATCGCCGCCGCGAGCCAGTCGAGCGTCGCGTGGAAGAAGGCGCGCGCCCCGGACGCCACTTCGGCGGGCAACCCGCCGGTCTCGGCCGCGAGGACCGCGCAGAGGCAGAGCGCCCCGTCCCGGCGCAGCGAGGCCCGGAACGCCTCGGCGACATGGGCGATCGCGGCCTCGGGGCGGCCCTCGAAGGCCGAGGCCGGGCCGAGCCCGTCGACGAAGCGCGCGGCGTAGCGCGCGGCGACCGCTTCCACGAGGTCGGCCTTGGTCGGGAAATGGTGGTGCAGGCTCGCGGCCCGGATCCCGACGGTTTCGGCGACCCGGCGCGTGCTGACGGCCGCGTAGCCCGAGCGCCGGATCAGGCGCTCGGCGGCGGTGAGGATCTCTTCGCGGCGGTCGGGCGATCGCATCGGCTCCTCCCCTTGGCTTCTAACGCGAGGTAGGCTTGACAGCCGCTCCCCACAAGACCACATGCGCGCCGGCGAACGGGCGTTAGCCCCTCGCAGCGACCGGGAGAGACCCATGCGCATCAACGCCGACTTCCGCCAGCGCGCCGTCGTCCACGCCGCCGAGACGGCCTGGGTGCCCTCGCCGATGCCGGGTGTCGAGCGCCGGATGCTCGACCGGATCGGCGATGAGGTGGCGCGCGCCACGAGCCTCGTGCGCTACGCTCCCGGCAGCGCGTTCTCGCCGCACACGCATGACGGCGGCGAGGAGTTCCTCGTGCTCGACGGCGTCTTCCAGGACGAGCATGGCGACTTTCCCGCCGGCAGCTACGTGCGCAACCCGCCGACCTCACGGCACACGCCGTCCTCGGAGCCGGGCGCGGTGATCCTCGTCAAGCTGCACCAGTTCGACCCCGGGGACCGCACCCACGTGCGGATCGCGACCCGCAACATGCCCGCCGTGGCCGCCGAGGGCCGTCCGGGCGTGGCGGTGCAGCCGCTCTACGAGGACGCCCGCGAGAGCGTTCGGATCGAGCGCTGGGCGCCCGGCGCGCGCGTGGCGGTCGAGGCCGTCGGCGGGCTCGAGGCCTTCGTGATCGAGGGCGGCTTCGCGGAGGGCGCCGGGCGGTACGGGCGCTGGTCGTGGGTCCGCCTTCCGGACGGCGACCGGCTCGAGGCGACCGCCGGGCCCGAGGGGGCGCGGGTCTGGCTCAAGACCGGCCATCTCGCCGGCCTCGCCGCGGCCTGACCCACGGCTCAGCAGGCCTCCGCACCCTCGGCGCCCGCGGCCCGGAGCGCGGCGCAGGCGTTGACCAGACGGGCGGCCCGGGCGCGCCCCGCCGAGAGCGCCACGCCGATCTCGCCCGGCGTGAGGCCCGGACGCCGCTCGAGCAGGAGCGCGGCGATGCCCGAGACATGCGCGGCCGCCACCGAGCTGCCGCTGAAGAAGTCGAACCGGCCGTCGGGCGCGGTGCTCAGCACGTCCACCCCCGGCGCCTCGAGCTCGCCCGACCGCCGCGCCGTCGTCCGTCCGGCCGCCGCGACCGAGAGCACCCCGTCCGCCGAGGCGGGAAAGCTCGGGCGCTCGCCCTCGCCGCGGGCGGCGACCACCACCGTCCGGCGGGCGAGCAGCTCGGCCACCAGCTCGGCGATCAGCGGGTCGTGCGGCCCGCCGAGGCTGAGATTGACGATGTTGACCCCCTCGATCAGGGCGAAATTGAGCGCCCGCGCCAGCGAGAAGCTGGAGCACACGCCGCGCCCGCCCGGCTCGGGCTCCCAGCAGCCGCGGAGCGCGAGCAGCTCGGCGTCGGGCGCGACGCCCACGATGCCGCGGGCGTTGCGCGCGTCGGCGCCGATCACGCCCGCCACCGCCGTGCCGTGCCTCTCGGCCGCGCCGCCGTTGCCCACGAAGTCCCGCATCAGCGAGACGCGCCGCGCGAGATCGGGATGGTCGGCGTCCGGGAAGGTGTCGACGACCCCGACGCGAACCCCCCGGCCGGTCGCCAGGGCGTGCGCGGGCGGCGCCGCGATGGCGTGGAGCCCGTCCTGGAGCGCGAAGAGATCGTCGGCATAGGCGCCGGCGAGCGTCTCGAACCGCTGCATCGGCTGCACGGTCCGCACGCGGGCGTCGGCGACCAGCCGCTCGTGGGCCACCGCGTAGGGCACGCCGACGAGGCGGAACACGAAACAGTGCACCTCGATCGAGGCGAGCGGCCATTCCGAGACCAGTTCGAGCGCGTGCTCGGCCTCGAGGGCGGCGGCCGTCTCGGCCAGCGCCTCGGGCTCGGCGAGCGCCACCGTGACGATCAGGTGATCGGGCCCGGCCAGCTCGGTCGCGGGGAGCAGGCGCCAGGGCGGCCCGTCCGGGCCCGACGTGCCCGGGGGCACCGCGCAGCCCGCGAGCGCGAGCGCGGCGAGCAGCCACGCGGCGAGGCGCGCGCTCATCGCCCGGCCTCGCCGCCGCGACGCAGCGTCACCAGCGCGACGCCGGGCACCGCGCGAAGCGCCGCGGCGGCGGCCTCCGGGTCGGTCCCGGGCCGGGCGGTCAGGCGATAGACCTGCGCCTGCGAGGGTCCGCCGTCGAGCTCGAGGCCGAGCCCGCCGGCGATCGCCGCGAGATCGATCGGCGGTGCGCCGTTGGCGAGGCGCACCCGCAGCACCGCGGCCTCCGCGCGCGCGGGTTCGGTCAAGGTGGCGAAGCCGGGAGCGCCCGGCCCGGCGCCGTCGCCGACCAGCATCGGCCAGAGCGCGACGGCGGCGAGGCCCGCGGCCACGAGCGCGGGCGCGGCGATGGCGACGCGGCGGAGCGCG
>CAZWDE010000279.1:0-4718 GCA_964632555.1 uncultured Limibaculum sp. | reverse complement strand
TTGAAGGACCAGCGCTCGCCGTTCTTGTGGCCGTCGAGCTCCCAGTTGGACGCGATCTGCTCGGGCAGCTGGATGTCGGTCGAGATCGCGTGGGTGTAGGCCATGAAGAGCGGGATGATCGACCCGCCGTCCATGTTGCAGAGCCGCTGCATCTCGACATACATCTCGCGGCGCTTGGCCGGGTCGAGCTCGGCGCGCGCCTCGACCAGCAGGCGGTCGAACTCCCCGTTCGACCAGCGCGCCTCGTTCCAGTCGACCCCGGAGGCGTAGATCTGGCTGAACACCCAGTCCTCGGTCGGCCGGCCGCCCCAGTAGGACGCGGTGAAGGGCTTCACCAGCCAGATGTTCGACCAGTAGCCGTCGTCCGGCGCGCGGTTGATCTCGAGATCGATCCCGGCGGCGCGGGCGCTCTCCTGCATCAGCGCGGCCGACTCGACGGCGCCCTCGAAGGCCGAGTTGGCGACGTGGAGCGTGACCGCGAGGCTGTCCATCCCCGCCTCCCTGAGGTGGAAGCGCGCGCGGTCGGGGTCGTAGGCGCGCTGGTCGAGCTCGTCCGGCCCCGCGCGGTAGACATTGGCCGGCCCGACCGGGTGGTCGTTGCCCACCTCGCCGTAGCCGCGCAGGATCGTCCTCAGGAGCTGCGCCCGGTCGACCGCGAACTTGAGCGCGAGCCGCACGTTGACGTCGTCGAACGGGGCCGTGTCGCAATGCATCGGGAAGGTGCAGTGCTTGTTGCCGTAGGTCGGCAGCACCTGGATGTTGGCGTTCTGCTCGAGCAGCCCGATGGTCTTGAGGTCGAGGTTCGACTGGCTGTGGATGCGGCCCGCGATCAGCGCCGAGGTGCGCGCGGTCGAGTCGGCGATGAAGAGGTTCTCGATCGAGTCGAAATAGGCCGCGTTCGGCTTCCAGTAGTTGGGGAAACGCTCCACCACGGTGTTCACGCCGGGCTCGAAGCTCACGAGCCTGTAGCCGCCGGTGCCGGCGCCCGACTGCCAGTCGATCCCGCCCTCGCCATTGGCCGGGCAGATCGGCAGGTGATAGTCGGAGACGAGGAACGGCCAGTCCGCGTTGCCGCCCGCGAGGGTGAAGACCACCGTGCGCGGGCCGTCGGCGGTCACGTCCTCGATCTGCTGCACGAGGCCCTTGGCCGCGCTCTCGGTGGTCTCGCCCATGTGGTGGCGGAAGCTCGCGACCACGTCCTCGGCGTCGAGCGTCTTGCCGTTGTGGAACTCCACCCCCTGGCGCAGCTGGAAGGTCCAGACGCGGGCGTCGGGCGAGGCCTCCCAGCTCTCGGCGAGCTCGGCGCGCAGCTCGTTGTCCGGCCCGATCTCGGTCAGGTTGTTCCGCAGCTGCGAGCTCACGTTGATCATGTAGCTGTCGAGGATCTTGGCCGGGTCGAGAACGTCGGAGGTCGCGCCGCCGGTCAGAGCCTGCAGAAACGTGCCGCCGGACTGCGGCGCGGCAAGCGCGCGGCCGGCCATCCCTTCGGCCGCGATCACCGTGACGCCGAGCCCGAGCGCGCCCTCCATGAAGCGCCGGCGGCTGATGCGCCCGGCCTTCAGCTCGGCGGCGAGAAAGTCGAGTGTGGTCATGATCGTCTCCCTGCTGGCGCCGGGGCAATCCGGCGCTCCCGTCAGTCCCCTGTGATCGGAATGCTAGCCTGTCGCAGGCTGCGACACCAAGAAGAAGCGCGCCTAATGCGCCATGAATTTTTCTAATACCGCGAGTCGTCGCGGGGCTCGCGTCGCCGCGCGTCCGAGCGGATCAGGGCTAGGTTCCGGACATAGACGATCAGGCCGAAGCTCTGCGCGAGGATGATCACGATGTCGCGGCGCAGCACGCCGTAGAGCAGGAGCATCGCCGCGCCGGCGAGCGAGAGCCACCAGAAGGCCACCGGCACCACCGAGCGGCGCGCGCGCTCCGACGCGATCCACTGCACGAGCATGCGCGCCATGAAGACCGCCTGCGCCCCGAGACCGAAGAGCGCGAGCCAGACGCCGGGCCAGCTGTCGACGAGCAGCGCGCGCGCGAGCCAGGCCGGCGGCGCCTCCATCAGCGCGGCTCGGGGGCCGGCGCGGCGGCGCTCTCCGCGCTCGCCGTCCCGGCCGGCGTCGCGGGCGGCGGCGCCTCGGGCAGGATCTCGGGCAGACGGCGGCGGCGGATCAGCCACCACACGCCGAGCAGATCCGTGACGCCCACGATCGCCCGGCCGATATTGGTGTATTTCGACCGGCCGGCGGCGCGGGCGCGGTGCGCCACGTCGACATGGAGGATCGCGAGGCCCTCGCGGCGCACCAGCGCCGGGAGGTAGCGGTGCAGGTGGTCGAAGAAGGGCAGCGCGAGGAAGACCTCGCGCGGAAACGCCTTGAGCCCGCAGCCGGTGTCGCGCGTGCCGTCCTTCAGCAGGCGCGCGCGCAGCGCGTTGGCGAGGCGCGAGGCGAGCCGCTTCGACGCGCTGTCCCGCCGACCGACGCGCTGGCCGGCCACGAGGCCCACGCCCGGCCGGCCCTCGAGGAGCGGGCCGACGAGCTTCGGGATCTCGGCCGGCGGGTTCTGGTTGTCGCCGTCGATCGTGCAGACGATCGGGGCGCGGGCGGCGAGGACCCCGGTGCGCACGGCCGCCGACTGTCCGCAGGGCCGGGCGTGGCGAAGGCTGC
This sequence comes from uncultured Limibaculum sp., assembly GCA_964632555.1. GTDB lineage: Bacteria > Pseudomonadota > Alphaproteobacteria > Rhodobacterales > Rhodobacteraceae > Thermohalobaculum. The sequence goes on along the minus strand of CAZWDE010000279.1, from coordinate 2,061 downwards.
GGAGCCAGGGGTGGCGCGCCCGCGCGGCGGCGATCCGCTCGGGCGTCGCGTCGGTCGAGCCGTCGTCGACGAAGATCGCCTCGAAGGGGCCGAGCGGCGCGCAGGCGGCGGCGATCTCGTCGGCCATCGGGCCCACGGCCTCGGCCTCGTTGAGCATCGGCGCGACGACGGTGAAGCGCGGGCGGTCGGTCATGGCTCCCTCCTCAGGCGGCGGGACCATAGGCGCGGCCGCCGGCCGGGCCAAGGGGGCCTCAGCCGCGGGACGGGGCCGACGCCGCGGCGCGGGCCGCGCAGGGCTCCCAGCGCGGGTGGTCGCGCGTCACCAGCGCGGCGCTCTCGAGATTGCCGCGGTTGTAGTTGAAATAGATGAGCCGCGCGCGTTCGATCAGCCGCGGCTCGGCCAGCCAGTGCTCCATCAGGAGCGGGCGCCAGCGGTCCTCGAGCAGCACGAGCGCGCCCGGGTCGGTGTCGAGCGCGAGCGCCGCCTCGGCGGGCGTGGCGAGGCGCGTGTCGGTGCCGGCGAGGAAGACGAGCGAGGGTTCGCGGTAGCCGGCGGTGATCAGCGGGCCCGAGGCGCAGGCGCGCCAGGGCTCGGCGGCGGCGGCGATGCGCGGGGACGGGAACACCGTGTCGAGCGCGGGCAGGCCGGCCTGCAGCGTGCCGCCGACCAGCGCGACCGAGGCGACGAGGCTCGCGCCGATCTGCGCGCGCGGCCGGTCGGCGAGCGCCGCGCGGGCCGCGATCACCGAGGCGGCGGCGCCGGCGGCCGCGGCCAGCACGGCGAGCGGCACCACGGTCGCCTCCATGAAGGCCGGCAGCGCGACGAGCGCGATCGCCACGGCGCATCCCGGCACCGCGACGAGGAGCGCGCCGATCCAGCGGGCGCGGCGCGTCGGCTCCGGGCGGTCCGGCGCCATCGCCCAGGCGGCGAGGACGGCGAGGATCGCCGGGTAGAGCGGCAGCACGTAGTGCGGCAGCTTGGTCGGCACCGCCTCGAGCACCAGCCAGAACGGCACGACCCAGGCGGCGGCCCCGGCGAGCAGCGCGGTGCGCCGCTTCGACCACGCCCAGGGCGCGGCGGCGGGGATCAGCGCGGCCCAGGGCCACAGCGTGAGCCAGACCAGCAGGAGATAGAGCCCCGGCGGGCCCCAGTGCTTCTCCTGCCCCTCCGCCACCTTGCCGAGAAGGTCGCGGCCCACGCTTTCGGCGAAGAACGCGCCGTCGGAGACCATCCAGATCGCCGCGAGCCACGGCGCGACGAGCACGGCCATCAGCGGCAGGCCGAGCAGCGGGCGGAGACGGCCGAGCGGCGGGCGGCGGCGCCGGATCGCCCAGAGGCCGATGAGGGCGAGGCCCGCGATCGTCGGCACGATCGGCCCCTTGAGGAGCACCGCCGCGGCGAGCGCCGTCCAGACGGCGAGCGCGGCCCCGAGGCCGGGGCGCTCGCCGGCCGGCAGCAGGCGCAGGACGCCGCCGAAGGCGACCACGGCGGTGAGCAGCATCGCCGCGTCGGTCTTGGCGATCGTCGCCTCGGCCATCGCGAGCAGCGTGGTGGCGAGCATCAGCGCCGCGAGCGTCGCCGTGCGCTGGCCGACGAGGGGCGACAGGGCCCAGGGCAGGAGCAGCGCCGCGCCGATCACGCCGAGCGCCGAGGGCAGCCGGTAGGCCCAGATCTCTGCCGCCTCGGGCCCGCCGGCGGCGGTCGCCGCGCCGGCCTGCAGCCAGTAGATGCCCGCCGGCTTCTTCCAGCGTGGCTCGTCCTGGAAGCGGATGTCGACGAACTCGCCGGTCTCGAGCATCTGCTTCGAGGCCTGCGCGAACCGCGCCTCGTCGCGGTCGGTGACCGGAAGGGCGACGAGGCCCGGCAGCGTGGCGCAGAGCGCCACCGCGAGGATCAGCAGGCTGCGGTGCCAGGGCGAGCGGCCGGCGAGCGCGAGCAGCCGCGCGAGCGCCCGCTCGGCCCGGTCGAGCGCCCCGTCGGGCCGTGGCCCGGCGGTGCGGGCGGCGGAGCCGGTCGGGCCACCCATCGGGCCGCGGCGCCCCGAGTTCAACCGCGGCCAT
>CAZWDE010000278.1:0-4729 GCA_964632555.1 uncultured Limibaculum sp. | reverse complement strand
TCGACGCCGACGAGGACGGCACGCTCGACGATCTCCTCGCCGGGATCGACGACGAGCCCGAGGCGGAGGACGATCTCGACTCGGCCGACATCTCCAGCGACGCCGGCGGGGACAACGAGCTCGACGATTTGCTTGCGGGTCTCGACGACGATGACGAGAGCGAGACGACCGATGACGAGCAGGACGATATAGATGCCGAACTCGAAGCGTTGCTGAAGGATTTGTGATGGATACCACGCAATCACCGAACGGGGGTGGCGGCGGGTTTTTCCGCTATACGATCACGCTGCTCTTCAACAATCATCGTTTCTGGCTCGTTCAGGGCCGCGAATACGTCGGCGACATTCTCGCGGACCGGGAATTTCCGAAACCGGTCGGGCTCATTCACGTCACCGATCCGCGCCAGATGCAGGTGATTCAGAAGTACATGCCGCCCACCCCACCAGGCCGCGGCATGATCCAGCTCAACCCGCGCGTGGTCTTTCGCATGCGCGACAACGAAGAAATCATCGACATTTACCCCGACTTTTGAGTCCCCGTTTGATAGGGGCCGATGGAGCTAAATTATGACCGAGGAAGTCCAGCTTACCGGACGGTTCGTACGGTTGTACGGGCCGCTGAAAGAAATGGAAATGCAGTTTCTCCGGGCCGAGGTCCGTGAGCGGCTGAGCGAAATCACCGAGATCGATATCGAATTTTTCTCGGCGAAGAAGGACGTCAAGCTCGAGAAGATCCTGGGCCAGCCGCTGACGATCGAGGTCGACTTCGCCGACAATCCGGAGAACAAGCGATACTTCGTCGGCCACTGCATCGAGGTGCAATACGAGGGCGAACTGGCCGGCTTCGTGCTGTTCTCGGCGGTGCTGCGAGCCTGGCCGTGGTTCCTCACCCGGTCCTCCGACTGCAAGATCTTCCAGGAAAAGACCGCCATGGAGATCATCAAGGAGGTGCTCGGCGATTACGGCTTCGACTTCAAGGACGAGACGCAGCCGAATTTCCCTTCGCGGACCTACTGCGTCCAGTATCGCGAGACGGACTGGGAATTCGTCTATCGCCTGATGGTCGAAGAAGGCATCTACTTTTACTTCGATTACGAGAAGGGCAAGGCGACCCTCGTGATGGTCGACGATGTCGGCAAGCACAAGCCGATCCCGGGCAACAAGACCGTCGACTTCCGCCGCGAGTCCGCCGTGGGCGTCAAGGACGAGGAACTGATCACCGAATGGCGCGAATACGAAACGCTTCAGTCGGGCAAGGTCACCCTCGATGACTATTTCTTCGAAAAGCCGTCCTCGGACCTCGTCGCGTCGGTGCAGCTGCCGAAGGGCGAACACCCGCACAAGGATTACGAGATCTACGACTATCACGGCCGGTTCGAGGACGTGGAGCGCGGTCAGACGCTGGCGCGCTCGTGGATCGAGGCGCTCGCCGGCATGCACCGCCGCAGCCACGGCAAGACCAACATCCGCCGCTTCGCCTGCGGCTACAAGTTCCAGCTCGACAAGCACCACGTCACGAGCTTCAACAACAAGGAATACGTGCTGATCTCGACGACGACGCAGATCCAGATCGAGCCGGATTTCGGCAATATCGAGAAGGCGAACGAGACCCCGCTGGGCGAGGCGCTGAAGCTCGACGAGCGCAACCCGACGCTCTATCGCTGCATCTTCGACGCGCAGCCGGCCAGCGAGCCGTTCCGCGCGCCTCACGAATGCCGTCGTCCGGTGATCCCGGGGCTGCAGACCGCGAAGGTCGTGGGGCCGGAGGGCAACGAGATCTACACGGAGAAGTACGGCCGCGTGAAGGTGCGCTTCTTCTGGGACCGCGCCGAGAACAACGACGAGGAGGCCTCGTGCTGGATCCGCACGGCCGTCCCGTGGTCGGGCAAGCAGTGGGGCATGGTGTGGGTGCCGCGGATCGGCCAGGAGGTCGTTGTCCAGTTCGAGGAAGGCGACCCCGACCGTCCGATCATCGTCGGCATGATGTTCAACGACGAGACCAAGCACCCCTACAAGTTGCCCGACAACATGACCCAGATGGGATGGACCACACGGTCGACCACCGAGGGCGGGTCGGACATGTATCACGAGCTTTTGTTCGAGGACAAGAAGGAGCAGGAGTTCATCCGCTTCCAGTCCGAGCGCGACTACAAGCAGATCGTCAAGAACAACGCCGAGATCACCGTCGGCATCGAGCACGCGGATCCGGGCGACATGTCGCTGACGGTGAAGAACGCCCTGACCGAGACGGTGCAGGAGGGCGACCACACCTTCGCGGTGGAGACCGGCAACGAGACCTATTCGGTCGAGGGCAACCGCGACATGACGGTCAACGGGGACCACTCGGAGACGGTGCAGGGCTCGCAGACCATCAACGTCACGGGCGCGATCAGCATCACCTCGAGCGACAGCATCACGCTGACGGTGGGCGGCTCCTCGATCACGATCGACACGAGCTCGATCACGCTCAGCAGCCCGACCATCGAGGTCTCGGCCTCCGGTCAGCTGACCTGCACCGGCAGCGGGCAGGCCGAGTTCTCGTCCGACGGCATGGCCAAGGTCGGCGGCGCGATGGTGGATGTGGGCGGCGATGCCATGGTCAAGATCCAGGGTGGGATCTGCAAGATCAACTGAGCGGGGGGAGACGTGCGATGGGGGATGCGTCCCGGTTCGAGGGGCTCAAGAAGCTGCCCGACAAGCCCGCCGCACAGGTGCTGCGCGAGGTCGATGTCGCGCTCAAGACGCCGCTGAAATGCCCGGAGAGCGCCTCGATCCCCGAGGTGCTGGCCGAGCTCGCCGGCGAGCCCGACAAGATCGTGCCGGCCGAGATCGACATGATGCGCCTGCTCAGCCAGGCGCTGCCGCGCCGCGAGGCGGTGTGGTGGGCGTGCCTCGCCGCGCGCGACATCGTGGGCCACGACGCGCCGAAGGTGCCGAAGTGCCTCGAGACCGCGGAAGCCTGGGTGTTCCGCCCGGGCGACGACACGCGCCGCGCCGCCTTCGCGGCGATGACGGCCGCCAAGCCCTTCGACGACACCTCGCTCTGCGCGATGGCCGCGGTCTATGCGACCGGCTCCTTCGGTCCGGACGAGCTCGACGAAAGCGAGGTGCCGCCCGGGGTCTTCGGCAACGTCGTGCTCGGCATGCAGCTCACCTCGCTCGGCGCCGCGCCGGCGGAGGAGTTCGACCGCGGGCAGACCCTGATCGAGCGCGCCCTCGACATCGCGCGCGGCGGCAACGGGCGGGTCGACAAGGCCTCGCAGGCAGGGCCGGCCGGCGCCGCGGCGGGCGGCATGGGCTCGGCGGCGCCCGGCGCCGTCGCGCATGGCTGATCGGCGCAGGCCGCGCTTGAACAGCGTGGGCCGGTCGGGCCATTATGCAGACCGAGGCGGGCCGCGTTCCGGGTCCGCCAAACCTGGAGGGGTGGCATGACTGCTCCGGCATCCGTGATCGGCGATACCCATGTCTGTCCGTTGTCGGACGGACCGAAGCCGCATGTGGGCGGCGTCGTGGCACCCCCGGGCGTGCCGACGGTGCTGGCGATGAACCGGCCGCTCACGCCGATGGCGAACACCTGCCCCTGCGTCGGCCCGCCCGACATGAGCGCCAAGGGCTCGGGGACCGTGCTCACCGCCAATCGCGGCTGGGTGCGGATCGGGATCGACACGAAATCCCATGGCGGCGTGATCACCGGGCCCGGTGCGACGACGATCATCGTGGGGGGCTGACGGAGGACGCCGTGGGACTGACGCTGCGGCCAAGCTCGACCGGGATGATGCCCGACGGCATCAACCCGGTGAGCCTGACGAACGGCGTGCTGACGATCGGGCGGGGCGAGGAGAACGACCTCGTGCTGCCCGACCCCGACCGCGTGATCTCCAAGCGCCATTGCGTCGTCGAGCAGCGCGGGAGCGACTATTTCCTCACCGACCTCAGCACGAACGGCACGTTCCTCAATCACGCCGCGGACCGAATCGGCAGCCAGCCGATGCCGCTCAATCCGGGCGACGTGATCGTGCTCGGCCAGTACGAGCTGCGCGTCGAGATCGAGCAGGCGGCCGATCCCGATCTGAGCGGGCGCGACCCGCTCGACGACCTGCCGCCGCCGCTCGAGCAGACCTCGATCTCGTCCTCGCTCGGGCCGGCCAGCGCGCGGCACGCGCCCAACGAGGAGCTCGACGACCCGCTCGCCGGCGACGACGACCTGCTCGGCCTGTTGAGCGCGTCGGAGCCGGGCGCGGCCCGCCGGGCGACGCGCCAGGGCAGCGACGATCCGCTCGGGCCCTCGGCGCGGGCCTTCGGCGGCGCCGACCCCTTCGCGGCGCCCGACGATCCGCTGGCGAGCCCGGGCGACCCGATGGCGGACCCGCTCGGCGGCGATCTCCTCGGCCCGGCCGACGACCCCTTCGCCGGCGACGATCTGGCGCCCGGGCAGGGCGCCCGGTCCGATCACGCGGCGACGACGCAGGAGTACTACGGCGGCCCCAAGGCGGGCGGGAACCTGATCCCGGACGATTTCGACATCGGGCTCGAGGGCATCGACCAACCCTTCGCGCCACCGCCGGCTCCGGCGGCCCCCGAGGAGGACGAGCCCCTGCCGGAGCCGCGGCGGCCCTCGGCCGGCCGGCCGGCGCCCGCCGCGCCGCCCGACGACCCGCTTCTGCCGCCCGACGAGGCGCTCCTGCCGCCCGAGGGCGAGCCCGAGGCGGACCTGCCGGGCGCGGCGGCCG
>CAZWDE010000277.1:0-4744 GCA_964632555.1 uncultured Limibaculum sp. | reverse complement strand
CTCCACTACATCTCGAACGCCTCGGCGACGGGGCTGGCGGGGATCCCGCGGACGGTCGTCATGCTGACCTGCGACGCCTTCGGCGTGATGCCGCCGATCGCGCGGCTGAGCCCGGCGCAGGCGATGTACCACTTCCTGTCGGGCTTCACCGCCAAGGTGGCCGGCACCGAGAAGGGGCTGACCGAGCCGACCCCGACCTTCTCGACCTGCTTCGGCGCGCCCTTCATGACCCGCCGGCCCGAGGTCTACGGCGATCTCCTGCGCCGCAAGATCGCCGAGACCGGCGCCGCCTGCTGGCTCGTCAACACCGGCTGGACCGGCGGCGCCCATGGCGAGGGCAGCCGGATGCCGATCCGGGCCACGCGCGCGCTGCTCCGCGCGGCGCTCGACGGCTCGCTGGCGGACGCCGAGTTCCGCACCGACCCGAATTTCGGCTTCGAGGTGCCCGTCGCGGTGCCCGGGGTGGCCGACGTGCTGCTCGACCCGCGCAAGACCTGGGCCGATCCCGCCGCCTACGACCGGCAGGCCGCCCGGCTCGTCGCGATGTTCGTCGAGAACTTCGCGCAGTACCACGCCCATGTGGACGAGGACGTGCTGGCCGCCGCGCCGCACGCCGCCTGACCCGGGGCCCGGTGACGCGGATCAAGATCTGCTGCATCGCGGACCGGGCCGAGGCCGGGCTGGCGGTCTCCGCCGGGGCCGACGCGATCGGGCTGGTCGGGCCGATGGCGACCGGCCCCGGGGTGCTCCCCGAAGCGGCGATCGGGCCCATCGCGGCGGTCGTGCCGCCGCCCGTCGCCCGCTTCTGGCTGACCGGCCGGCAGGGCGCGGCCGAGATCGCCGAGGGCGCCGCGCGGCTCGGCGTCGACACGGTGCAGGTGGTCAACCACGCCGATCCCGGGCTCCACGACGAGCTCGCCCAGCGCGCGCCGGGCCTGCGCCGGGTGCAGGTGGTGCATGTCGAGGGGCCGGAGGCGGTCGGGATCGCGCTCCGCTACGGCGCGCGCCCGCACGCGCTCCTGCTCGACAGCGGGCGGCCGGACGCGGACGTGCTCGGCGGCACCGGACGGGTCCATGACTGGGCGGTGAGCGCCGAGATCGTCCGCCGGGCCGCGGTCCCGGTGTGGCTCGCCGGCGGGCTCGGGCCGGAGAATGTCGGCGCGGCCATCGCGCGCGTGCGCCCCTTCGGCGTCGATCTCTGCTCCGGCATCCGGGTCGACGGCCGGCTCGACGCGGGTCGGCTCGCGGCCTTCGTCGCCGCGGTCAGGGCCGCTCAGTAGGGCGCGGTCCGCCGCTCGAAGACCATGCGCGTGAAATCGTGGACGAGCCGCGCCTCCCCCAGCCGCTCGGCGCTCTCGATCCGCCGGCGCCAGAGGCACCCGCCCTCCGCATAGACCACGTCGCCCCCGTCGCGGTCCGCCCACTCCCAGCCCGGCTGCGCCAGCACCTCGCCGTCGCGCCGCTCGAGCAGGTGCTCCTCCCAGTAGACGCCGCGGCCGGGCCGTTCGGGCGGCCCGGCATGGAACAGCTTGTGGAGCCGCCAGCCCCTCGGCAGCTCGCGGCGGAACTCGCTCCGGAACCGTTCCGAACGCAGCGTCTCCCAGCCGTCGCGCTCGAGGCGGGGGACGTAGACGCCCGGGCACTCGCCGCCATACCAGGCCTGTCCGCGCCAGCCGGGCACGCGCTCGAAATGGCTGTGGCTCTCGAGCAGGCGGTGGCGGAACGGCCCGTCGTTGAGCCAGTAGCGCCGCCGGTCGAGAAAGAGCCCGCCGCCGTTCCAGCCGTCGCCCTTGCCCCAGAGCACCAGCGCCTTCAGCCAGCCGGCGCGGCTGATCGCGGTCCACGAGCCGCCGGTGTCGTGGCGCCCCCACGGATCGGGCGTCGTCCTGTAGGTGGCCGCGAAGGAGATCATGTGCCGCCCGTCCGGCGAGAGATCGGCCCTCAGCGCATAGATCCGGCCCTCGAGCCATTGGCCGAGGCTGACGCGATCGGTCCTCAGGTCCCAGTGGCACACCGCGACCCGCTTGGCCGGGCCGCGGCGGAAGACGACCGCGACCGGCGCCGCGCGCGCCAGGATCGCGTGCAGCCGCGGGGGAACGGAGGGCTCGGCCATGGCCCTCCTTGACATGCGCGGGAGCCTTCCGGAAGAGCGGCGCATGGGCACAAGGTTCGCGATCGCCGCCGGGCACCGGCTGACCGCCGAGACCGGCGCGGAGGTTCTGCGGGCGGGCGGCACGGCGGCCGATGCGGCGGTGGCTGCCGCCTTTGTGGCGATGGTCGCCGAGCCCGTGCTGGCGGGGCTCCTCGGCGGCGGCTTCGCCATGGTCCGCGAGCCCGGCGGGCGCACGCGCCTGCTCGACGCCTTCGCCGACACCCCGCGCGCCAAGCGGCCCGAGGGCGAGGTCGACATCCGCGAGATCGAGGCCGATTTCGGCACGACCCGGCAGACCTTCCGCATCGGGGCGGGGACCATCGCCGCCTCCTGCCTGCCGGCGGGGCTCGCGGAGCTCCACGCCCGTCACGGACGCCTCGGGTGGCGCGAGCTGACGGCGCCGGCCGCCGCGGCGGCGCGCGACGGCGTCGCCCTCACCGCCTTCCAGGCGCGGCTCGCGCGCATCATCGCGCCGATCCTCACGGCGAGCGCCGGGGCGCGGGCGCTGCACTGCGACGGCGAGGCGTTCCACGGCGAGGGCGCGCGGCTGCGCAACCCCGATCTTGCCGACGTGCTCGACGAGCTCGGCGCCGAGGGGCCGCGCTTCGCGAGCGAGGGGGAGCTCGCCGCCCGCCTCGCCGCCCTCGCGGCCGAGGGCGGTCACCTCGCGCGGGAGGACGGCACAGCCTGCCGGCCGGTCTGGCGCACGCCGCTCCGGCAGGCGCGCGGCGCCGCCGAGATCGCGGCCAACCCGGCGCCGGCGCTCGGCGGGCTCCTGCTGGCCGAGACGCTGCGCGCCCTGCCGGGCGGCGCCGACCCCGTGGCGCGGGCCCGTGCGGTCGCCGCCGCGGCCCGGCTCCGCGACGCCGCGCACCGCTCGGGCGATCCCGCCGCCTTCGCCGAGGGGCTCGCGGAACCCGGCCGGCCGCTGGCGACGCGCGGCACCACCCACGTCTCGGCCAGCGATGCAGAGGGCCTCGGCGTCGCGCTGACGCTCTCCAACGGCGAGGGCTGCGGCCTCGTGATCCCCGGCACGGGGGTGATGCCCAACAACCTGCTCGGCGAGGACGACCTGGTGCCCGGAGACCCGCTCGGCTGGCGCCCCGGGGTCCGCCTGTCCTCGATGATGGCCCCGACGGCGATCGCGTGGCCCGACGGGCGCGCGGCGCTGCTCGGCTCGGGCGGCTCCTCGCGCATCCCCGGCGCGCTCGCGCAGGTGACGCTCGGCCTCGTCGACCGCGGCGCGCCGCTCGAGGCGGCGATCGTGGCCCCCCGCCTCCATGCCGAGAGCGACGCGCCGGACGCGCTCGACGCCGAAACCGAGGGCCTCGCGGAGCGCGAGCGCGCGGCCCTCGCCGCCGCGTTCCCCGAGGCGCGGTTCTGGGCCGAGCTCTCGATGTTCTTCGGCGGCGTGCACGGCGTGCTCGCCGGCCCGCGCGGGCCGATCGCCGCCGCGGGCGACCCACGGCGCGACGGGCACGCGATCCTCGGCTGACCTGCGACGCGGCGTCACGCAAGCATCTTCCGGGTTCGTGCGCAGGGCGGAAACGATCTTGCGCGCCGATGTTGACGCCACGCGACACGGCCGCTACCTAGTCCCGCAACGCAGCAATGTCGCCGCGACGCACCCCAAGGGAGAGCCGCGCCATGAACCTCGAAGCCGCGATCGCCGAGCCGACCCCGGGAACCGACGCCCCCCTGCTCGCCGAGGGCACGGGCCTTCTCGCGCTCACCGGGCCCGCCGTCGCGGCCGCCGAGGGGCTGCTGGAGCGCGCGCGCGCGGCGGTGGCGGCGCGGGTGGTCGCGGAGGGGCGCGTGTCCGGCCGCCTGCTCGACGCGCACCAGTACGCCGCGCACGGCCTCGCCTGGATGGCCACCTATGTCGAGAGCGTCCGCCAGCTCCACCTCTGGGCCGAGCGGCTGGCCGGCGAGGGGCGCTTCGGCGAGACCGAGGCGCTGCTCCTGCAGATCGGCTGCGGCGAGTATCTCGCGCAGCTCGCCGGCGGCATCCCGATGAGCCAGGGCGAGATCGTCCGCCCGCAGGATGTCGGCCTCGGCGAGGACGATCTGCGACAGATGATGACGCCCGAGGTGCGCGCGCTCGCCGGGCGGGGCAACGCCGACGCGGCGCGTGTGCGCCTCGTCGAGCTGATGCGCGCCGGCGACGGCTCGGCCACCGTGGGCGATCCCGGGCTCGACGAGGAGCTCGAGATGGTGCGCGAGCAGTTCCGCCGCTTCTCGGAGGACCGCGTCGCGCCGCACGCCCATGGCTGGCACCTCCGGGACGAGCTCGTGCCGATGGAGATCCTCGCCGAGATGGCCGAGCTCGGCGTGTTCGGGCTGACGATCCCCGAGGCGTGGGGCGGCCTCGGCCTCGGCAAGACCGCGATGTGCGTCGTCTCCGAGGAGCTGAGCCGCGGCTATATCGGCGTCGGATCGCTCGGCACGCGCACCGAGATCGCCGCCGAGCTCATCCTCTGCGGCGGCACGGAGGCGCAGAAGGCCCGCTGGCTGCCGAAGCTCGCCTCGGGCGAGATCCTGCCGACGGCGGTCTTCACCGAGCCCAACACCGGCTCCGACCTCGGTGCGCTG
>CAZWDE010000276.1:0-4746 GCA_964632555.1 uncultured Limibaculum sp. | reverse complement strand
GGGGCGGCCGGCTAGCGCCGGGACGGCCCGCGGCGCGCGCCGAGTGCCCGCCGCGCGCGCTCGAGCGCGGCCGAGACCGGCGTGTCGGGCCGGCCCGCCGCGAGCCGGATCGCCCGGCCGAAGACCGTGGGCCGGCTCCGCCCCTCCCGGAGCGCCGCGACGAGGCCCGCCTCGAGCCCCGCGCCCGCCGCCACCTCCACGCGCTGGGCCAGCGGCCAGAGATGCCGTGCCCGGTGGAAATCGACGCCCACGGTGGCGGGCAGCCCGGTCTCGCCCAGAAGCCGCACCGCCTCCGCCCCCGGCGCGAGGCCGTCGGTCTTTCGGTTCCAGAGCTCGATCCCGTGCAGCCGCGGCGTCCAGCCGGGCTCGTAGAGCGACCAGGCGGCCCGGCGCGCGGGATGGGCGAGCACGGCCGCGCCGCCCGCCTCCGCGACCGCCGCGAGCGTCTCGGCGACCGGGCGGTGCTCGGCGAGGAAGCGCCCGACGCCCCAGGTCAGCACGTGCACCGCGTTGTCGGGCGAGGAGTATTCGATCCCCGGCACCAGTCGGCACCGCGGCGTCGAGGCCTCGGCGCAGGCCGCGACATAGGCCGCCCAGCGGCCGGGCGCGAAGCCGGTGTCGTGCTCGGTCATCATCACCGCGTCGTAGCCGAGCCGGCCGAAGAGCCGCGCGATCGCGGCGAGGCTCCACGTGCCGTCATAGGACCAGACGGAGTGGGCGTGCAGCGCCACCCGGAGGACGCGCCCCCGGCTCATCGCCCGCGCACCGCGCGCAGCACGGTGTCGGCCGCCTCGCGCAGGAAGAAGGCGGGATGGCTCGGGCTCCAGTTGTAGAAGCCCGAGAGCCGCGTCGGGGCCATCACGCCCGCGAGCGAGCGCCAGAAGCCCGGCCATCCGGCGCGGTGGAAGGCGCTCCGCGGCCCTCGGAGGACGTGACCGAGATGGAGCAGCTCGCGCCCCAGATGCCGCGCGACGAGGCCGGCCGGCGGGTCCGGTGTCTCGGGCGGGCGGAAGCCCGGATCGCGGGCGAGCGCGACGGCCCAGGCGGGGTAGGCGAGGCCCGCGCGCCGGGCGAGCGCGAGCGAGCCCCAGAGCCGCCCGTTCACCTCCATGAACCAGGGCGTGCCGTCCTCGGCCCGGAGAAGTTCGACCATGAACGGTCCGCGCCAGCCGGTGCCGGCCATCAGGCGCGCGACGCATGCGCGAAGCTCCGGCGCGGGCGGGTTGGCCACCGCGGCGCTCGCGCCCGAGCCGTGCGGGTTCATCATCCGCAGCCGCCGGTGCCCGCTCCAGGCCGCAACGCCGTCGGCCAGCGCGAAGCCGAAGACGCCCTCGCCGGTGCCCCGCACCAGCGGCTGGAGAAGATAGGGGCCGGGGAACCGCTCGGGCAGCGCTTCGTGGCTCTCGGGCCCCCAGTGGTAGTGCGCGGGCGTCTTGGCGAGCCCTCCGTCGCGGAGCGCGACCGCCTCGGCCGGCTTCAGGATCATCGCCCGCTCCGGCGCGGCGGGGACCTCGTCGCGACGCTCGACGATCGCCGTCGGCAGGACCGCCAGCCCCGCCTCCGCCGCGGCCGCGATCTGGCGGCGCTTGTCGAGCGCGAAGGCGGCCCGTTCGCCGGTGGCCGAGGCCGCGGCCGGCCCGCCTCCGGCGAGCGCCCGGTCGCCCAGCCAGAGCGCGGCGTCGTCGAGCGCGAGCACCGTGTCGATCTCGGGATCCGCCGCGAGCGCGGCCCTCAGATCGGCGACGCTCGCGGCCGCGTCGCGCTCCGGCGGCGTCACGGCGAGCGGCGGGCCGAGGGGCAGGCGCCGGATGGCCGGGCGGGAACCCTCCGCCCGCTCGAACGCCCGCACGCGGTGCCCGGCGCGGAGCAGGCCGAAGACGACCTCGGGGGCGGCCAGCGCGTCGGCGAAGCCGATCAGCACCGTGCCGCCCCCGCCGAGGGTCACCGGAGGCGCTTCCACGCCATGCCGACCCGGCGGCGGATGCGCCGGGCCACCGGCTCGCCGCCGGCCAGAACCGCCGCCACCGCGGCGACGCCCTGATCGGCCCGGAGCGAGGTCCGCGGCCGGAGCCAGGCGAGCCCGTCCGGACCGTCGCCCGCCGGCGCGGGGCCGCCGTCGCTCGTGTAGACCGCCCGGTAGCCGGCGGCGCGCAGGGCCGCCAGCACGCGACGGTCGTAGCGGCCGAAGGGAACCGCCGCCTCGTCCACCGCGGCGCCCGCCGCCTCGGCGATCGCGGCCCGCGCCTCCACGAGCTCGGCGTGGAGCCCGGCAGCGTCGAGGCCCCGCCAGTCGCGGTGCGCCGCGCCGTGCGAGCCGACCCGGTGCCCGGCCCCGACCAGCGCGCGGAGATCGCCCGCCGAGAGCGCGCCCGCGGCCCCCAGCCGGTCCGACAGGGGGAACACCGTGGCGCGGAGCCCGCGCGCCGCGAGCTCGGGCGCGGCGATCTCGGTGTCGGAGGCGTTGCCGTCGTCGAGGGTGATGCGGATGTCGGCGGTCTCGGGCGGGGCGCGGCGCTCGGCCACGAGGTCGAGGACCCGGCGAAAGACGTCGACCCCGATCCAGAAGGGCGCCTCGCCCGGCTCGAGCTCGCGGCGCGGCCGGCCGATGCCGTGGAAATTGAGGATGATCGTCCGCCCCGGCACTGGCGTCTCCGCGCTCTCCCTGCGGCGTCGCCGGGCCGCCGCGCGCGGCCGGTGGCGGGGTCGGGACCGGGGTGGTGGGCGCGGCTGGGATTGAACCAGCGACCCCTACGATGTCAACGTAGTGCTCTCCCGCTGAGCTACGCGCCCGTCGCCTGCCGGTCTCCGGCGTATAGGGCGATCGCGGGGCCCGCGCAAGCCGCCCGCCGGCGGAAAAAAGCTCTGGAACGGCCCCGCTTCCCCCCTAGAGTAGCGGCGATGAGAGCCGCCGTCCCATTCGCCGTCGACGAGCCCGCCCGGCTGACCTCCGGGGCGGTGTTCAGCTCGCCGCACAGCGGGCGCGAGTACCCCTCGGAGCTGATCTCCAGCTCGCCGCTCGATCTCCGGAGCCTGCGCGCCTCGGAGGACGCGCTGGTCGACCGCCTGTTCGCCGCCGCGCCCGGCCACGGCGCGCCGCTCATCCGCGCGACGCTGCCCCGCGCCTGGGTCGATCTCAACCGGGCGGCCACCGATCTCGATCCGGCGCTGATCGAGGGGGTGCGGGCGTCCGGCCCCAACCAGCGCGTGGCGGCCGGTCTCGGCGTCGTCCCGCGCGTGGTGTCGGAGGGGCAGGAGATCTATCCCGGCAAGATCAGCCTCGCCGAGGCGGAGTCGCGCATCGAGGCGGTGCACCGGCCCTATCACGAGGAGCTCGAGGGGCTGATCGAGCGCGCGCGCGCGCAGTTCGGCCTCGCGGTGCTGTTCGACTGCCACTCGATGCCCACGGAGGCGCTGCGGGCCGCGCCGCGGGTGCGCGGGCGCGCGCCCGACGTCGTGCTCGGCGACCGGTTCGGCGCGTCGGCCGCGCGCTCGGTGACGGCGCGCACGCAGGAAGCCTTCGAGCGGGCCGGGCTGCGGGTGGCGCGCAACGCGCCCTTCGCCGGGGGCTACATCACCCAGCGCCACGGGCGGCCGCATCTCGGCGCCCACGCCGTGCAGATCGAGATCGACCGCGGGCTCTATCTCGATCAGCGGCGCATCGAGCCCGGGCCGCAGTTCGGCGAGATCGTCGCGCTTCTCGACGGGGTGACGGCCGAGCTCGCCCAGATCGTCGGCGAGCCGGGCCAGCTGGCCGCCGAATAGCCCCGCGCCTCCACGCAAAAAAAGGGGCCGGGTTGCCCCGGCCCAGTCTAAGGGAGGAAACGCCCAGGAAGGGCTACGATGCAGCGCATCGCGAGACCGAGAGTAGGTGTGCGGCGCAACAAGATCAAGCGGGTGCAACAGGAAATTCTCGGGTTCGCGCCTGCCAAGCGTGCATTTCTTGTGTTCGGCAGGGAGCTTTGCACAAACTGCATGGCTAGAGCCTAATAAATAGGCACTCGACCCTCGCTATCGGAGGGTGCGGCCGCGAAAGATCGTGTCGGGGCCGAAGCGGGCGCGCAGCGCGTCGGTCACCCGCTCGGCCCGGGCGCGCGCGGCCTGCCCGTCGTCGAAGAGCCGGGCCGGCATCTCGCCGGCGTCCGCCTCCAGCGCGGAGAGACCGATCCCGATCAGCCGGAACGGCGCCTCGCCGAGCGTGGCGCGCAGCAGGCGCTCGGCCGGCGGGAAGAACTCCTCGGCGAGGTTGGTCGCGGCCGCGAGCGGGGCCTGCCGGGTCAGGCCGCGGAAGTCGCGGGTCTTGAGCTTCAGCGTCACGGTGGCGCCGGCGAGGCCCTTGGCCTTGGCGCGGTCGGAGACGCGCACGGCGAGCCGCCAGAGATGGCCGACCAGCGGGTCGGCCTCGGCGAGGTCCGCCTCGAAGGTCGTCTCGGCCGAGACCGACTTGACCGGCCGGTCGGGCGTGACCGCGCGCGCGTCCTCGCCGATCGCGAGGGCGGCCAGCCGCTCGCCGGTCGCGCCGTAGCGGGCGACGAGGCGCTCGGGTCCGGCCGCCGCGAGATCGGCGAGCGTGCGGTAGCCGTCCGCCTCCAGCCGGCCCGCGAAGGCCGCGCCCACGCCCCAGAGGCTGCGCACCGGGCGCGGCGCGAGGAACTCGCGCGTCTCGGCCCGCCCGATCCCCGCGAAGCCGCGCGGCTTGTCGAGATCGGAGGCGGACTTGGCGAGGAACATCTTGTGGCTGAGGCCGAC
>CAZWDE010000275.1:0-4773 GCA_964632555.1 uncultured Limibaculum sp. | reverse complement strand
GCTCCTCGCCCTGCCCGAGATCGGCGGTGAAGGTGACGACCTCGCAGCCCTTCTCGACCATCAGCCATTTGAGGATGATCGACGTGTCGAGGCCGCCCGAATAGGCGAGGACGACTTTCTTCGGCTGGGTCACGGGCGGCCCTCCTGTGCGGACGCGCGCGGTCTAGGGCGAAGCGGGCGCCGCCGCAAGGGCGCGAGCGCCCGGCGAGAGCGGCGCCCCGTGCCGCCGGGCCGTCGGCGCCGACCCTCAGCCGCCTTGTCGATGGCGAGGGCGCGGACGTCCCGCGCGAGGCCCATCGAGCCCTCGACGATCGCCTCCGCGCCCTTCCGGACGCCCTCGGCCGCCGTCGCCATCGCGGCGAAATCGGCGGTCGCGAGGGCCGCCACCTTCAGCGCCTTGTCGACCGGGGTGACCCACCCGAGGCCCTCGGCCCGCTCCTCCCTCGGCGAGGCGAGCTCCGTCTCGATCGCGGGCAGGGCGCTCGGCATCCGCATGGCGGTGTCGCGCGTCCGGGGCCGGACATCCTGCGGGCCCGTGATCGTGGCCTCGCTTCCCGCCTGCTTGGCCACCTTCTCGGGGTCGTGCGTCAAGTCGCGGTCGTCGATGAGAAAACCGTGGGGTTTCATCCCTTGTCCTCGGCCTCATCCGAGAGGGAGCCGTGGTGGTCGCCGGCTTCGATCACGCACCGACGCGCGCGGGTTGCCATGTCATGGTCGCGGGAGTTCCGCGGGCTCGCCGCGTCACCGGGCCTGGCTGAGCGCGGTCTCGCAGTCCGGCGGGGCGGGCCGGGCGAGCGCCCAGGCGGCGACGTCGGCCCAGACGCGCGGCGCCTGCCGGTCGCGGAACAGCATGTGCCAGCCCTCCGGGTAGCGGATCGTCTCGGTCGGCGCCGGGATGCGCGCGAAGACCCGGGCGACGGCGGGGCCCGGCACGATCTCGTCGCGCTCGCCGAGCAGCAGGAGCGCCGGGGTCGCGACCTCGGGGGCGGCCTCGGCGGCGCGGTCGATCACCCGCACGAGCCCCATGATCTCGCGCGCCGAGGGCGGGCCGAGATAGAGGGGGTCGCGGCCGAGCGCGCGCAGCATCTCGATGTTGTCCGAGGGCCGGATCCGCACCACGCCGCGCCCGCTGAAGCGCCGGTCCGGCACCGTCGCCGCGGCGAGCCACGCGGCCGCCCGGTGCAGCGGGTTGAGCGCGCCGCCGCCCCAGATCGCCGGCGCCGCGAGCACCAGCCCGTCGATCCGGTCCGCCAGCGACGGCGCGGCGGCCAGCGCGAGGCCGCCCCCCATCGAATGGCCGAGCAGGACCAGCGGCGCGCAGGGCACGCGCCGGCGCGCCTCGGCGACCGCGTCGCGCAGGTCGGCGACGAGGACGTCGGCCCCGGGCCAGTAGCCGCGCGAGGGGTTCCGCCCGAAGCCGCGCTGATCGTAGGCCAGCGTCGCGATGCCGAGCCCGGCCCAGGCCTCCGCGGCGCGCGCGAAGGTGCTCGGGCCGTAGTCGCCGAAGCCGTGGACGGCGAGGATCGCGGCGCGCGGCGCGTCGGGGCCCCAGCGGCTGAGCGCCAGCGCCGCACCGTCGCGCGCGCGGATCGCCTCGCCCGCCGTGGGCACCGGTGCGCCGGGCGGCGCGAGCGGCCCGCCGGCCGCGCAGGCGGAGAGGAGCGTCGCCAGCGTCATCGCGAGCCGCCGCATCACCCGGCCAGCACGTCCGCGACCGCCGCGCGGAGGCGCGGCACCACCTCCGCCTCGAACCACGGGTTGCGCTTGAGCCAGGCGGTGTTGCGCCAGCTCGGATGCGGCAGCGCGATCACTCCCTCGGGCGTCGTGGCGGCGCGCACCGTGTCGGCGAGCGTCCGGCCCCGCGCGCGGCCGAGATGCCAGGCCTGCGCGTATTGCCCGATCACCAGCGTCAGCCGGATCCCGGGCAGGAGCGCGAGCGCCCGCGCCCGCCAGAGCTCGGCGCACAGCTTGGGCGGCGGCAGGTCGGCGCCCCTGGCGTCGTAGCCGGGGAAGCAGAAGCCCATCGGCAGGATCGCGATCCGCGCGTCGTCGTAGAAGGTGGCGCGGTCGACCCCCATCCACGCGCGCAGGCGCTCGCCCGACGGATCGTCGAAGGGCAGCCCCGAGGCGTGCGCCCGCGCCCCCGGCGCCTGGCTCGCGACGAGGAGCCGCGCCGAGGCCCGGCCCCGCAGCACGGGCCGGGGCGCGTGCGCCGTCGCCGTTCCGGCGAAGCGCTCGGCGCAGCGCCGGCAGCCGCGGATCTCGCGCTGGAGCGCGGCGAGCGCCGCCTGCCGACCGTCGATGCCCGAGAGCTCGTCCATCCGCCCTTTCCCGTCGCGGCCGGCGCCGGTCCTGCCGCAGGCTTGAACCACCCGGACCGTATGGGTAAGCACGGGGAACGCAAGATGCCTGAGCCACAGGCCGCAGACGAGGGATCGATGCCGCGGCTTCTCCTGATCTCGGTGACCCTCTTCGCCTGCTGGCTGCTGCTGTCGGGCAACTACCAGGCGTGGCTGGTGATCTCCGGCGCCGTGACCGCGGTGCTCGTGGTGCGCTACGGGCGGATGACCGGCGTGATCGACGAGGAGGGGTTCCCGGCCGAGCGCCTGCGCCCGGCGCTCGCCTACTGGCCGTGGCTGGTGCTGCAGATCGCCCGGTCGGCCGTGGCCGTCTCGCGGATCGTGCTGAGCCCGTCGCTGCCGATCTCGCCGCGGATGGTCGCGGTGCCGTCGCGCCCGCGCTCGCCGGTCGGCCTCGTGACCTACGCCAACTCGATCACGCTGACCCCGGGCACCATCGCGGTCGAGGTGAGCGAGCGCCGCGGCACCATCTGGGTGCACGCGCTCACCGCCGAGAACGCCGCCGGCTTCGCCGACGACGAGATGAACGCCCGGGTCGAGAGCTTCGACCGGGCGGAGGAGAGCGCCGCGTGATGTATGCCGTTCCGATCGCCGGCGTTCTGGTCGCGCTCGGGCTCGCCGTGGCCCGCGCCTCGCTGGGGCCGACCGCGTTCGACCGGCTGCTGGCGGCCAACCTGATCGGCACCTCGGCGATCGTGCTGCTCGCGCTCGTCGGCTTCGCCTCGGGCCGGCCGGAGTTCCTCGACATCGGCATCACCTACGCGCTGCTCAATGTCATCGGGATCCTCGCGGTGCTGAAGTTCTTCCGCTACGGCGCGCTCGGCCACGAGCAGGACGAACGCCGGGACCCCAACTGATGGAGGCGGCTCCGATCGGGGACATGCTGGTGGACGGGGCCAGCGCGGCGCTGCTGGTGGCCGGCGCGGCGTTCTACCTGATCGGCGCGATCGGCGTGAACCGGATGCCCGATCTCTTCACGCGGATGCACGCGGCCTCGGTGTCGGAGACGCTCGGCGTCGGGCTCCTGTTCGCCGGGATGATGCTGCAGGCGGGCTTCACGCTGGTTCTGTTCAAGCTGCTGGTGATCCTCGCCCTCCTGCTGCTCACCGCGCCGCTGGCGACGCACGCGCTGGCGCGCGCCGCGCTGCACGACGGCCAGCGCCCGCTGCTCGAGCGCGACGGGCGGCTCGACCCGACCGACCCGGTCGCCCTCTTCCCGGAGCTCGAGGAGCGCATCCGCCAGCCCACCTCCTCGGAGACCGTCAGCCTCGGCCCGTTCGAGGACCACCCCAGCGACCCGAGGGAGGCCGGGCGATCGACCTCCTGATCAACATGGTGCTGCTGACCCTGCTCGCGGTGATCACCCTCGCGATCGTGCGGGTGCGCAACCTGTTCGCGGCGGTCGTGCTCTTCGGCGCCTACAGCTTCCTGATGGCGACGGTGATGCTCGTGCTCGACGCGGTGGACGTCGCCCTCACCGAGGCGGCGGTGGGCGCCGGGGTCTCGACGGTGCTGCTGCTCGGCGCGCTCTATCTCTGCAGGGCCGACGAGGCGCCGCCGCGCTTCTCCTCGATCGTGCCGCTCGTGGTGGCCGCGGGCACCGGGGCGGTGCTGGTCTACGGCACCTGGGACCTGCCGGGCTTCGGCCTGCCGGACACGCCGGTCAACACCCATGTCGGGCAGGACTATGTCGACCGCGCCTACGAGGAGACGCACATCCCCAACGTGGTGACCGCGGTGCTCGCCTCCTACCGGAGCTTCGACACGCTCGGCGAGGTGACGGTGGTGTTCACCGCGGCGATCGGCGTGCTGCTGCTCCTGAAGCGCCCGGCCGAGGGGGAGTGAGATGCGCCTCGACGTCGTCCTGCGGGTCTGCGCCAAGCTGCTGATCCCGTTCATCCTCCTCTTCGCGGTCTACGTGCAGTTCCACGGCCACTACAGCCCCGGCGGCGGCTTCCAGGCCGGCGTGATCGCGGCGGCCGCGCTGATCCTCTACGCCATCGTCTTCGGGGTGCGCGAGGCGCTGCGGGTGATGCCGGCCGAGGTGGCCGAGGCGCTGGTGCCCGCGGGCGTGCTGATCTATGCCGGCACCGGGGTGCTCGGGATGCTGCTCGACGCGAACTATCTCGGCTTCGACCCGCTGCTGCCCGATCCCGTCGACGGCCAGTACTGGGGCGTCTTCGTCGTCGAGATCGGCGTGCTGGTGACCGTGACGGGCGCGATGATCTCGATCTTCTACGCCTTCGCGCTGCGGGGTCGGCAATGACCGATCTCGACGCGCTGCTCGAGTCCTCGCCGCTCTTCGCGCTGATCGCCGAGCGCTACAACACCTGGGCGACCATCCTGCTGATGGTTTCCGGGCTCTACATCGTCGTCGCCAAGTCGAACATGATCAAGACGCTGATCGGCATGG
>CAZWDE010000274.1:0-4831 GCA_964632555.1 uncultured Limibaculum sp. | reverse complement strand
TATCCGATCGAAAGGTCTTCCGCGACGAGGCTCAGGCCCATGCCCTGCGCCCCCGAGCCAGGAGCCAGAGGAAGAACGGAGCGCCGACGACCGCGGTCAGGATGCCCAACGGAACCTCGGTGCTCGACATCGTCCGGGCCAGCGTGTCGACGGCCAGCATGTAGCCTGCGCCGAGCAGCGCCGCTGCCGGCAGGAGGCGTCCGAAGCCCGGCCCCACGATCATGCGGGCGATATGCGGGATGACGAGCCCGACCCAGCCCACGACGCCCGCGATCGCGACCACGCTGGCCGTGATCAGCGTCGCGCAGACGATTACGGCCAGACGCAGCCGTCCCGCCTCGACGCCCAGAGCGCGCGCTTCCTCGTCGCCGAGCGCCAGCACGTTGATCCGCCAGCGCAGCAACACCAGCGGAACGAGGCCGACCGCCACCGCCGGCAAGGCCGGGAGGACATCCTCGGTCTTGACCCCTGCGAGGCTGCCGAGCAGCCAGAAGGTGATCGCCGGAAGCTGGTCGTAGGGGTCGGCCAGAACCTTCAGGAGCGACGTCGCGGCCCCGGTCAACGCGCCGACGACGACGCCGGCGAGCACGAGGATCAGCGTGCGATCTCCGGTGCGGACCGCCGCCGCGACGAACCCCACCAGCGCGACGGCCGCCATGCCGCCGGCGAAACCCATGAGCTGGATCGCGGCCACGGGCAACGACAGGAAGATCCCGAGCACCGCACCGAGCCCTGCGCCGGCGGAGACGCCGAGAATGTCAGGGGACACGAGCGGGTTGCGGAAGAGCGTCTGGTAGCACGCGCCGGCCGCCGCCAGCGCGGCGCCGACGAGAAGCGCCGCGATCACGCGCGGCAGGCGGATCGACAACAATACCGTCGCGTCGGTGTCGTGCCCGGCAGCGCCCGTGACCGAGCCCAGCAGGATCGAGACCGCGTCGGCGGGCTTCAGCGGGTAAGGTCCGACCAGCAGGGCGGCGAAGGCGCCGAGCCCCAGCGCCAGCCCCAGCCAGCCGAACGGCCCGACACGTCGGGATCCGCGCGCCGGAAAGCTCAGGGCGCGCGTCCGTTCGCCCATTCGAGAAGCCGGTCGAGCTCGGCTTCGCCAAGATCGACGTGATACCAGAGCCGATAATATGCCGCCGTTTCGCTGCGCAGGTCGCCGTCCCAGAGGTCCGGGTAGAAGAGGCCCGCGAGCCATTTCAGCCCCATCATGCGGTTGACCGACGGGGGGCGGTCGATCCATCCGAAGGGCGCGGTCGGGGACAGATAGACCCGCCCCTCGCGCACGGCCGTGATCCCGGCCCAGAGCGGATCGGTCCAGACCCGGTCGTAGAAGGTTCTGTCCCAGGTGATGATGGTGTCGGGATCGGCGACGATCACCTGTTCGGGGCTGGCCTGCACGAGGCCGTACTGTCCCGGCACGTCGGCCACGTTGCGCCCGCCCGCGCGCTCGATGATCTCGGTGTTGATGGACCCCTTCAGCCCGGTCTCGAGACCGTCCGGACCCCGCGCGAGGTAGACCCGCGGTCGCTCGTCCTCGGGCACGGCGCCCAGGGCAGCGTCGAGCGCAGCGAAGGTTGCCTCGACGTCCTGCGCCAGGGACTCGCCGCGCTCGGGCACGCCAAGGGCCTCGCCGACAAGGCGCAGCGAGTCGGCCGTCGCCTCGAACCGACCATCGATCAGGATGTAGGGAATACCCGTCTGCTCCTGAACGCGATCGGCGAGGTCGATGTAGGTGTCCCTGACCGAGCCGAAATCGACGATCAGATCGGGCTTCAGGGCGAGAACGCGCTCGAGGTTCGCCTCGCCACCCCGTCCGGTGAGGCGCCCGGTCTCGGGCAGCTCTCGGTAGGCCTCGGCGATATAGGGCTTTTCGTAGTCGCGCAGCGCCCGCGGCCACCCCAGAAGCGCCTCGGGCTTCAGGGCATAGACCAGGATAGAGGCCGGCGGGCCTGCCGCGAAAACCGTAGTCACCTCATCGGGGATCTCGACCGTCCTGCCGGCGGAGTCGGTGATGGTTCGCGCGACGACGGGTGCGGCGAGGCCGGCGGCAAGCGCGGCAGCGAGAGCGATCCTGGCGAAGAACATTGGGGGGCCTTTCCTATCCGTCTGACGCCGGAACGCCGCCGGCGGCGAACCCGTAGCTCGCGAGAATCCGCTGCGCGTCGGGCGACAGGATGAAAAACGCCAGCTTCCACGCGGCTTCCGACGATCCGTTCATGACCGTCAGACCGTAATCCGCGCCGACGGCCAGATCCTCCGGCAGGGCCACGATCTGCAGGCCCGGCGTGTCGCGCTCCGCGAGAACCGCGTTGGTGCAATAGGTCAGGAAGACGTCTGCCCGGCCTTCGCTCATGACCCAGCCATAGGGATTGCGGCCTTCGGGCGGCGGTGCGCTGTCGGGCCCGCCGGTCAGCTGCAATGCCTTGGCCTTCAGGGTCTCCGTGGCTCCGGACCGCAGTGCTCCGGCCTTGTCGAACACGTCGAACGCGTAGTCGCCCGCCGGATCGGCCTTCGGCGTGGAGGTGCCCACCCGGATTTCCGGGTCGAGCAGCACGTCGAGCACGGTCCCGGTCGAGATCCCGACCTCCGGCTGCGCGAGCGCGCACAGCCGGTTGCGGGCGAACAACACCACGGGCGCTGCCGTCGCCGCCTCCGCGAGCGCCGTCGGATGGCGCATGTTGGCCGAGGCGTAGACCTCGGCCTGCTCGCCGCCTTCGATCCGCTCACGCAAGAGTCCGGACGGGCCGAAGGCGCGCTCGACGCGGCCGCCATGCGCGGCCTCGAAGGCGTCCGCGATGTCCGTCATCGCCGCGCGCAGGCTTCCCGCGGCGTGCAGTCTGACCATTCCATCGGCTAAGGCCGGTCCTGTCGTGATCGTCATGGCCATGATCGCAGCAATGATCGCCCGCATGAGCGGTCCTCCCTGATGGAAGCCCGGCCCCCGGCGCCGGTCCCCTGCGGCGCCGGGAGGAACGGTTTCGGCGTCAGCTTCCCGCGTTGGGGAAGAAGAGCTGCTGGCCGTCGACCGTGTAGTCGGCGATCGCGGCCTGACCTTCGTCCGAGATCACCCAGTCCACGAACTGCTGGCCGAGGTCGGCCTTTACGTTCGGGTGCTTTTCCGGGTTCACGAGGATGATGCCGTACTGGTTGAACATCTTCGGGTCGCCCTCGACGGCGATCTGGTAGTCGCCCTTGTTGCCGAAGCTGATCCAGGTCGCGCGGTCGGTCATGATATAGGCGCCCATCGCGGTGCCGGTGTTCAGCGTCGCGCCCATGCCCGAACCCGTCTCGCGGTACCAGCCGCCCGACGCGGCGGACACGTCCACGCCGGTCTGGCCCCACAGGCGCAGCTCCGCCTTGTTGGTGCCGCTGTCGTCCCCGCGGGAGGCGAAGGGCGCCTCGGCCTCCGCGATCATCTCCAGCGCGGCGACTGCGTCCGACATCCCCGCGACGCCGGCAGGGTCGTCGGCCGGGCCCACGATGACAAAGTCGTTGTACATCACGTCGAAGCGCTCCACGCCGTGACCCTCGGCGACGAACTTCTCCTCCGCCGGCTTCGCGTGCACGAACAGCACGTCGCCGTCGCCGTTGGCCGCGTTCTTGATCGCCTGCCCCGTGCCGACGGCGACAACCCGAACCTCGATGCCCGTCTCCTCCATGAACATCGGCAGGATGTGGTCGAAGAGCCCGGAGTTCTGTGTCGACGTCGTGGACTGCACGACGATGAACCGGTCCTGCGCGGCGACCGGCGCCGAAAGCCCGAAGGCCAAGGCGAAGGTCGCGGCGAGGCCGAGAAAGCTGCGTCTGATCATGGTTGGTCTCCCTCTGTTTGCGATCTCTCCGGTTCCCCGGACGCGACGTGAAGGCGGCCCTCGAGCCAGGCCCGCGCCGCTTCCGAGCGCGGGTCCTCGAGAACGCGGGCCGCCGGTCCCGACTCGACGACCCGGCCGCCCGACATGAAGAGGACGTCGTCGCCGAGGCGGAGCGCCTGCGCCCGGTCGTGCGTGACCATGACGACGGTGACGCCCGCGGCGTGCGCCTCCTGGATCAGCGTCTCGATCGCGTGCGTCGATGCCGGATCGAGGCTGGCGGTCGGCTCGTCGAGGAACAGCAGTTCGGGCTCGCAGGCGAGCGCGCGCGCCACGGCAAGACGCTGCTGCTCTCCCCCCGAAAGCACCCGCGCCGGTCGTCCGGCCAGATCCTCGAGCCGCGCCAGGGCCAGGGCCCGGCGCTCGCGCTCGCGCCGCGCGGCCCCGCGGACGCCATGGACACGGAGCGCGAAGTCGAGATTGGCCCGCACCGAGCGGCGCAGCATCACCGGCCGCTGAAAGACCATCGCCTGAGCGCGCCGTCCGGCCGCGTCGAGGGGCCGCCCCTTCCACAGGACATGGCCCGAGGTCGGTGTAATGAGCCCGTGCAGCAGACGCAGAAGCAGGCTCTTTCCCGCGCCGTTCGCGCCCATGACCACGGTTCGACGGCCGCGGGCTATGTCGACGTCGACACCGCGCACCAACGCCCGTCTTTCGACGGCGTAGCCCAGACCGCGCGCGCCGATGATCGAGGCCCGGGCCGCTTCGACAGGTTCATCCCTCCTCAAGTGCATCGGTGCCGCGGCCTCAAGCATAGGCCGCCCTCACCGCGGAGGCCCGAACCGCCATGACGGCGGCATTCACGATCAGCGCGATGGTCAGCAGCACGACACCGAGCGCCAGCGCGAGCTGCAGATTCCCCTTCGAGGTTTCGAGCGCGATCGTCGTCGTCATCACGCGCGTCACGTGGTTGATGTTGCCGCCGACGATGATCACGGCGCCGACCTCGGCCACCGCCC
>CAZWDE010000273.1:0-4845 GCA_964632555.1 uncultured Limibaculum sp. | reverse complement strand
GAACGCCGCCGCCCCGGCCGCGGTGAGACGCGCGGCCCGCGACCGCGGCAGCGGCTCGATCCAGCCCCGCACCCGCGCGGTCGCGAGGATGCGGGCCCCGAGGGCGCCGCCGACATGCGCCCGGCGCTCCGACCAGTCGAGGCAGCGCGGCGCGAGGCGACGCCGGCCGGCGGCGCCGGTCTCGACCCCGAGCGAAGCCAGCCCCGCCCGCCCGGCATCGGTCGGCTCGAACTCCGCCTCCCCCTCGACCAGCCAGCCACGCTCGAGCATCGCGCCCGCGAGCGCCACCGCCACCGCCCCGGCGAGATGGTCGTAGCAGGTGCGGCAGTGGCGCATCGCGGCGTCACGCGGCCCCGGGCGGCGGATCCGCGGCGCGGCGGCCGGCGCGAGCGCGCTCAGCGCCTCGAGCGCCGCCGCGGCCTCGGGGCAGGCGATGCGGTAATACCGGTGCCGGCCCTGCTTCTCGACCGCGAGCAGCCCGCCCGCCACGAGCTTGGCCAGATGGGCCGAGGCGGCGGGCGGGCGGACGCAGGCCACGAGCGCGAGCTCCGAGGCGGTGTGGGCCCGCCCGTCGAGCAGCGCGCAGAGCATGTTGGCGCGCGCCGGGTCGCCGATCAGCGCCGCCACCTCGGCAATGTAGGGCCCTTCGTTCATGCTTCGCTCATATCCGAACCGTTTGCGCTCGCGATCCCTCGTCTTTCACGCTTCTATCACGGGCGAACCGTCACCGAAAGCCCGGAGCACGCCCATGCCCGTCCGCCGAGATGCCGCCCGCCCGGAGCCCGCCGCCGCCCTCGGCCCGCGCCGCGGCTGGGCCGCCCGGATCCGCCTCTGGATCGCCGCCGCGACCGAGCGCGACGCCCTCGCCCGGCTTGACGCCCGGCTGCTCCGGGACATAGGCGTGACCCGCGAGGCGGCGCACCGGGAAGCGGCCCGGCCCTTCTGGGACATCGACCGCCCCTGAGGCGCACCGCAGCGATGCCGTGGATCGAGATCGTCACCGCCTGGGCGGTCTTCGGCGCCAACATCCTGAGCCCCGGGCCGAACGTCTTCAACACGATCGCCATCGCGCTCGGCGCCGGGCGGCGCGTCGCCGTGGCGGTGGTGCCGGCGATCGGGATCGGCGTGCTCGGCTGGGCCACGGCCGCCATCCTCGGCGCCGGCGCCCTCTTCGCGCGGCTGCCGGGGCTCCGCCCGGCGCTCGCCGCGGTCGGCGGCGCGCTGCTCGTCTGGTTCGCGCTCCGCTACGCGCGCCGCGCGATCGCCTGGAACGCCGCCGTCGGCCATCGCCGGATCGGCCGGCGCGAGGCCTTCCTCACCACCCTCGCCGTGCTCGCGACCAACCCGAAGGCGCTGACCACGTGGCTCGTGCTGGTCTCGATCTTTCCGGCGGGCGAGGCGAGCGGCGCGGCCAACGCGGTGATGATCGCGGGATCGGTCGCGGTCGCGTGCCTCGGTCACCTCGGCTATGCGCTCGCCTTCTCCACCCCCGCCGCGGCCCGGCTCTACGCACGGGCGGGCCGGTGGATGCTCGTCGGCGTCGCCGTCTTCTTCGCGAGCCTCGGGGTCAGCCTGATCCTCGACGCGCTCGCTGCGACGACCGTCACAGATCGGAACGGACCTCCCGGATAACCTCGGGGGAAGTTGCGTCGTGGCGGATCCGGGTGCGTGCGATGGTCGAGACCGTGATCGACTGGATGGCGGCGGCGCCCGTCACCCTCTACGACGCGGTCGGGCTCGCCGGCGTCGTGCTCTACGTCATCGCCTATTGCGGGGTGCAGGTGGGCCGGATCGACGGCAACGGCCCGGGCTATGCGGCGCTCAACGGGCTGGCGGCCGCGGGCGTTCTGGTCAGCATGGCCGGCGCCTTCAACCTCGCCGGCGCGCTCGTCAACGCGCTCTTCCTCACCTTCAGCGCCATCGGGCTCGCCCGCTATGTCTGCGCCGCGCTGCGGCTGCGCCGGCGCCTCGCGCGGCAGGAGATGCAGGCCGCGCTGGCCGCGCCGGTGGAGGCGCAGCGCGCCGTCTGGTTCCGCCGCAGGGCCGCGGCCGTCGATCCGCCGAACGGCTTTCCGAACCCGCCGCCGCCCCTATCTCTCCCGCCACGGAGGGCGCGATGAGAGACACCGACGAGAGCGGGCGGGAGACCGCCACACCGGCGCGCGACCGGACCGAGGGGCATCTGGCGGCGGCCGTCGCGGCGCTCGACCGGACCTTCGGCGAGGGCTACGCGCGGGAGAACCCGGCGCTCGTGGCGAGCCTCGTTCAGGCGGCCGCGATCGAGCACGGCCTCGACACGGCGCGCGCGCTCCACGCCGAGACGCTCGAGACCGTGCAGCGCGTCACCCGCGAGACCAACGAGACGATCCTGCGGCTGAAGCCGCGGCTCTTCTGAGGAGGATCCGGTGCGCGGGCACATCCTGGCGCTGGCGCTGGCGGCCGGCACCCTCTCCTGCGGCGCGCCCTCGGTGCTACCGGGCCCCCCGCTCGAGCGGCTGGAGCCGACCGCCTCGGGCGAGATCGCCGTGCCGACGGTGGCGCCCTACGACTTCCCCGAACTGATCGACGGCATCGCGCCGGCCGGCGCGGTGGCCGGCCGGCTCGTGCTGCCCGAGGGCGAGGGCGCGGTGCGCGGCGCGGCGATCCTCAGCCACGGCGCGGGCGGCACCGGCAGCCGGCAGGACCGCGTCGCCGAGCGCCTCGTCGCGCAAGGCTACGCGGCGCTGGTGATGGACCATTTCGGCCCGCGCGGGATCGGTTCGACCACGCGCGACCAGCTGCGCGCCACCGAGCAGACCATGGTGGCCGATCTCTACGCGGCGCGCGCGCTGCTCGCCACGCATCCGCGGATCCCCGCGGACCGCATCGGCGTGATCGGCTGGTCGAAAGGCGGCACGGCGACGGTGCTCGCCGCCGTCGACCGCATCGCGGGCTACGCCGCGCCCGAGGGCGGGCGCTTCGCCTTCGCCGCCGCCTTCTACCCGTTTTGCGGCTTCGCGCTGGGCGACGAAGGGCTGGCGACCCCGCTCCTGATGCTGCTCGCGGGCGAGGACGACTGGACGCCCGCCGAACCCTGCGCCGATCTCGCGGCCGAGTGGCAGCGGGCGGGAGAGCCCGCCGAGGCGGTGATCTACGAGGGCGCGCCGCACGGGTTCGATGCGCGCCTCTTCTTCGACGTGACGGTCGACCGGGCGATCTCGGTGCGCGACCGCTCGCCCCGCTGCACGCTCGATCTCGCGCCGGACGGGCGCACCGTGACGCTCGACGGGGCGTTCACGCTCGCGAGCGTGGCCGAGCGGCGGGCCTTCCTCGCCGCCTGCGGCCAGCGGGGCGTGACCTTCGGCGGCGACAGCGCGGCCCGCGAGGACGCCCTCGCGCGGCTCGACCGCTTCATCGCGGCCGAACTCGGGAACCCATCGCCCGCCGGATCCCGTTGAGGCTGAGCCGCTTGCGCCAGGGCCGCGGCGCCGCCCGGGGCCCGAGCCGGAGCCGCGCCTCGCGGAGCGCCGCCCCATGCAGCGCGGCATCGGCGGCAAAGGCGCCCTCGATCCGAGCCCGCGTGCCGGCGTCGAGGAAGCTCTCCGGCGCGATCCGCGCGGGGTCCGGCAGCTCGGACGGCCAGAGCCGGCCCGCCCCCTCGACGACGACCCGCGCGCCGGCGCCATGGGCGTTCAGCCGGCCGAGCGCGACGCGCCGGCCGAGATGCGCGGCGAGATCCGCCTCCAGCAGCGCGAGATGCTCCATCGGGTAGACATGCGTGCAGGCCAGGTGGCGAAAGCTCTCGATCTGCGGGCGCCAGTGCGGGTCGAGCTCCATCGGCGGCGTCGCGGTGACGTAATCGAGGAACTCCGAGAAGCGGATGCCGCGCGCGAAATCGGCGTCGGTCGGCTCGGCGACGCCGCGGATCGCGGCGATCGCGGGCGCCGTCGCGATGCGCTTGCGCTCGCGCCGCCGCACGAACTTCTCGAGATAGGCGCTGACCAGCCGCTCGGCGGGGTCGCGGACCACCGCGAAGCGCAGCGCGCCCGGATCGGCGACGAGCGCCCGCGCCCGGTCCTCGGGAAAATCCTTGAGCTGCAGCCCCGTCGCCTCGTCGTCGAGCACGCGGTGCACGTCGCGGGCGATCGCGGCCTTGCGCGCGGGCGGCAGGTCGCTCAGCTCCACCATCATCACCTTGAGCGAGGTGCAGGCGCATTTGGCGATCGGCAGGCAGACGAGCCGCCGGGCGGGCAGCGCCATCACCTGCAGCGCCGGCCAGACCCGGTGGAACGGCAGCGCGTCGCCCGCCATCCGCTCAGCGCGGCGCGACGCCGAGCAGCCGGCGGATGCCGTTGAGGCTGAGCCGCTTGCGCAGTCGCAGCCGCTGCATCAGCCGTTCGTCCTCGCGCGCCCAGCGCGCCGTGGTCTGCTCGGCGATCTGCTTGCGCAGCCCCTCGAGCCGCCACTGGGCGAGCGGGCGGTCGGGATCGATCCGCATCGCCCGCTTGTAGGCGTCGACGGCGGCCTCCGCGTCGCCCTGCAGCTCGGCGATCTGCCCGTCGCGCACGGCCAGCCCGTAGCGCAGCTCGATCTCCTTGGCCTGCGTCTCCCGCCAGAGCGCGGTCGCGACCTCGATCGCCTCGTCGAAGCCGAAGGCACGGCTCTCCGCCTCCTCGGGATAGCCCGAGAAATCCTCCGAGAAGAGCGTCGCGCGGCTCGGGAACCAGCGCGCGCGCACCGCCTCGTTGGGCGCCGCGAACTTCCTGTAGAACGCGATCGCCTCGGCCCGCGCGGGCTTCGGACCGCGCCCCGGGAAGAGCGTGCCGATCCGCGCGCCGAGCTCGCCCCGCATCCGGTTGAACTCGC
>CAZWDE010000272.1:0-4885 GCA_964632555.1 uncultured Limibaculum sp. | reverse complement strand
ATGCCGAGCGGGATCGACACGAGATAGGCGATCAGCGTGGTCCAGAGCCCGAGCGAGATCGACACCGGCATCCGGTCGAGGATCAGGCCGATGACGTCGCGCGCGTGGTAGAAGCTCTCGCCGAAGTCGAAGGTCAGGTAGTTGCCGAGCATGATCGCGAACTGCTCGTAGGTCGGGATCGGCTGCTTCTCGCACTCGGGCGCCTCGATGTCGGGCTCGCCGCCATAGCCCTTGGCGCACACGATGCGGGCGAAGCCGAACTGCACCTCGAGCTCGGCGATGTCCTCGGGGTCGAGCCCCTGCGCGCCGCGATAGCTCGACCCGTCGCCGCCCCCGCCGCCCGTCGCGTCGCTGCCGCCGGTGAAGCGCGCGGTCGCGCCGGCGCCGCCGTGGCCCTGCGCGGCGGCCTCCACCTCGGCGAGGATCTGCTCCACCGGTCCGCCCGGCGCGAGCTGGATCAGCGCGAAGTTGAGCGCCATGATCCCGAGCAGCGTGGGCGCGATCAGGATCAGGCGGCGCAGGATGTAGGCGCCCATCGCCGGCTCAGTCCCGGAGCTGGTCGCGCAGGGCGGCGTATTTCTCCCGGTCGATCCACCAGAGATCGATCACGCCCCGCGCATAGGGCGGCTTCTCGGGCGGCCGGCCGAAGATGTCCCAGTAGGCGATCGTGTGCGAGGACTTGTTCCAGTTGGGCACCCAGAGGTGCAGCGCGCGCAGCACCCGGTCGAGCGCCATGACCGCGTCGGTCAGGTCCTCGCGGCTCTCGGCGCGCACGATCTTCTCGAGCAGCGCGTCGACCGCCGGGTTCTGCAGGCCCATGATGTTGGCCGAGCCCTCGGCGTCGGCCGCCTCGGAGTGGAAGATCGCGCGCAGCTCCGTGCCCGGCGTCAGCGACATCGCGTAGCGACGGCCGGTCATGTCGAAGTCGAACCGCTTCATCCGCTCCTGGTACTGCGCCGGGTCCACCAGGCGGAACGTGCCCTTGGCGCCGATCTGCTCGAGGTTCTTCAGGAACGGCGTGACGATCCGCTCGAACGCGGCGCCCGCCGACAGCACCTCGAACTCGAGCCGCGTGCCGTCCGGGCCGACGCGCACGCCATCCGGCCCCGGCGTGTAGCCGGCCTCCTCGAGCAGCCGCACCGCGCGGCGCAGCGCCCGGCGGTTGCGGCCCGCGCCGTCGGTCTCCGGGGGCACATGCGCCGGCTCGTCGAGCAGGCCCTCGGGCAGCTGGTCGGCCAGCGGTTCGAGATAGCGCAGCTCGCCCGGGCTCGGCTTGCCCTCGGCCTGCATCGGCCCGCCTTCGAAGAAGCTGTCGGTCCGCGTGTAGAGCCCGTGGAACAGCACCCGGTTCGACCACTCGAAGTCGAACCCCATCGCGATCGCCTCGCGCACCCGGACATCGCTGAAGACGGGCCGGCGCAGGTTGTAGAACCAGCCCTGCGTGCCCGCCGGCCGCTCGTCCGGGATCTGCTCGCGCTTGACCGCGCCGGAGCGGATCGCCGGGAAATCGTAGCCGGTCGCCCAGATCTTCGAGAAGAACTCCTCGTGGAAGCGGAACGCGCCACCCTTGAACGCCTCGAAGGCGGCGGTGTTGTCGCGGAAGTACTCGTAGCGGATGCGCTCGAAGCGCCAGCGGCCGCGATTGACCGGCAGCTCCCAGCCCCAGTAGTCGTCGCGTCGGCGATAGGTGATCTGCCGCCCCGGATCGGCGTCCTCGATCGCGTAGGGCCCGGAGGCGAGGATCGGCTCGAGGCCGGGCTCGGTGAAGTCCCGCGTGTCGAAGAAGGCCTTCGAGAGCGCCGGCAGCCCCGCGGCCAGCATCGGCAGGTCGCGCTTCGCCGCCGCCTCGGCGAAGTCGAACCGCACGGTCAGCCGGTCCTCCGCCTCCGCGCCGGCGATGTCGCGCAGCACCACCTTGTAGGTCGGCTGGCCCATCTCGCGCAGGGCCTCGAAGGTGAAGACGATGTCCTCGGCCGTCACCGGCGACCCGTCGGCGAAGCGCGCCTCGGGCCGCAGGCGGAAGCGGGCGAAGCTCCGGTCCTCGGGATACTCGATGCTCTCGGCGAGGAGCCCGTACATCGCGTCCGGCTCGTCGTCGGCGCCGGTCATCAGCGTGTCGTAGGTGAAGCCGATGCCCTGCGCCGGCTCGCCGCGCAGGATGAACGGGTTGAGGCTGTCGAAGGTCGCGCTCGCCCCGGTGCCGCGCGAGGAGAACAGCCCGCCGACCGGCGCGTCGGGCACCGCATAGTCGAAATGCGAAAAGTCGGCGGGGTATTTGAGATCGCCGAAGGCCGAGATGCCGTGGGCCACGCGGGTCTCGGCGCGGGCGAGACGCCCCGTGGAGAGGAGGCCGGCGGCGACGCTTCCGGCGCCGAGGGTCAGCCTCGCGAATTGGCGGCGGGTCCAGCTCCGGGTCGGGCTCATGGGTCCTCCATCTGGCCTTCTCTGAGGGGTAGGCCGAGGGTCGGACGCTTTCAAGCGCCGCACGGCGCCTCGCGCGCAAAAAGGGCCGCGCGGATGGCGGCCCTCACGCAAGCGTGTGTCGCGGCGGGATCCCCCGCCTCACTCGCCGAGCGCGACAGGGCTCCCGTCGAGCTCGTTCAGGTAGACGATCACGTTCACCCGGTCCATCTCCTTGCGGAGGCGGTAGTTCATCTTGGTGCCGGGTGCCCAGTCGGTCGGCGCCTCGAGCCACGCCATCAGCTTGTCGAGGGTCCACTCGCCCTCCTTGCCCGCCAGCGCGTCCGAGTAGTTGTAGTCCCCGACGCCCGCGATCTCGCGGCCCACGACGCCGTAGAGATGCGGGCCGACGCCGTTCTGCCCCTCCTCGACCTTGTGGCAGGCGATGCAGCGGCGGAAGACCTTCTCGCCGGCCTCGGCGCTCGCCTCGGCCAACAGCGGGGCGTAGGGGCTCGCGGCGCTCTCGGCGGGCGCGTCGGCCTCCTCGGCGGGGGTGGCGGCGGCCATCTCCATCGGTTCCTCGCCCTCGGTCGCCTCGGCGGTCTCGGCCGCGTCCCCGCCCTCGGTCGCCTCGGACGGCTCGGTCGCCTCCGCGGTCTCGCCCGCGTCCTCGGTCTCGGCGGGCTCGGCCGCGCCCTCGCTGGGCTGGCCCTCGTCCGGCGCCGACGCGTCGGCGGTCTCGGTCGCGGGCTCGCCCGTCTCGGCCTCGGCCACGTCCTCAGCCGGCGCCGGCTCCTCCGCGCCCTCGGCCGTCGCACCGGGCGCGGTCCCGCCGTCCTCGGCGGCCGCCGCCTCATCGGCGGGCGCGTCCGTCGCGTCCGCCTCGGCCGCCGCTGCGGCGCTGGCGTCGTCCGACGCCTCGTCCGTGCTTGCGTCGGCCGCCGCAGCCGCGTCGTCCTCGGCGGCCGCCATTTCAGTCTCGCTCTCGGCCGCCGCCGCATCGGCCGGCGCCGACGCCTCGGCGTCCGCCACGAGGTCGATCGGGCTGTCGCTCTGCTGGTTGAGCCACGCGATCACGTCCATGCGCTCCTCGGCGTCGGCGAGCGCGTAGCCCATCTTGTTGCCCGGCGCCCACTCGTCGGGGTTCTCGAGCCAGGCCATGAGGTTCTCGACGCCCCAGTCGCCGTCCTTGCCGCCGAGCGCGTCCGAATAGGCATAGGCGTCCACCGCCGCGATCTCGCGCCCCACCACGCTGTGCAGGTGCGGGCCCACGGCGTTGGCGCCCGGCTCGACCTTGTGGCAGGCCTTGCACTTGTTGAACACCTTCTCGCCGGCCGCGGGGTCGGCGGCCGAGGCGAGCTGCACGAGATCGACGGCGGGCTCCTCGGGCGGGGCCTCGCCCTCGGCCTCGGCCATCTCCTCCTCGCCCGTGTCGAGCGCGAACGCGAGCGCGGGCTCGCCCTCGCCATGCGGCACGTCCGAGTGGAAGATCCGGTCGGAGAAGAACCCGAGCAGGAGGAAGACCAGCAGCGCGCCGATCACGGCGCCCACGATCTTGTTGACCTCGTTGGTGTCCATATGGCGTCTCCCGTGAATTCGAGGGCCGCGACGGGCGCCTGCACGGGGCGAGTTAGCCCTTCCCCCCGAGGCCCGGCAAGCTGTAGAGGCGCGACGAAACGCCATGCCCGCGGCGAAGGGACGGGCCGAGCGCGAAGGAGACCGCGATGGACACGGGCCGCACCGGACGGATCGCCTTTCAGGGCGAGCTCGGCGCCTTCTCGCACCAGGCCTGCCGCGAGGTGTTCCCCGGCATGGAGCCCTTGCCCTGCACGAGCTTCGAGGCAGCGCTCGAGGCGGTGCGCCGCCGCGAGGCCGATCTCGCGATGATGCCGATCGAGAACTCGCTGCACGGCCGCGTCGCCGACCTTCACCACCTGCTCCCCACCTCGGGGCTCTACGCGATCGGCGAGCATTTCGTGCCGGTGCGGCTCCAGCTCCTCGGCGTGCCCGGCGCGAGCCTCGACGGGATCGAGGAGGCGATGAGCCACGCGGTCGCCCTCGGCCAGTGCCGCGAGTTCCTGCGCGAGCGGGGGATCCGGCCGCACACGGGCGGCGACACGGCGGGCTCGGCGCGGCTCGTCGCCGAGGCGGGGGAGCCCCGTCGCGCCGCCATCGCCTCGCGGCTCGCCGGCGAGATCCACGGGCTCACCGTGCTCGCCTCCGACATCGAGGACCAGGCGCACAACACCACCCGCTTCGTCGTGCTCTCGCGCCAGAAGATCGAGGCCGACCCGACCGACGGCCAGGCGATCACGAGCTTCGTCTTCCAGGTGCGGAACGTGCCCGCCGCGCTCTACAAGGCGATGGGGGGCTTCGCGACGAACGGGGTCAACATGGTGAAGCTCGAGAGCTTCATGAAGGACGGGTCGTTCACCGCGACCGAGTTCTACGCCGAGATCGAGGGCCACCCGGCCGACCCCGCGGT
>CAZWDE010000271.1:0-4933 GCA_964632555.1 uncultured Limibaculum sp. | reverse complement strand
CGCGAGGCCCGCCGCCGGCCGCACCCGCCCCGCAGCCTCGGCGATCAGGAACAGGGCGACGAACATCGGCACGACAAGGAACCGCCCGCGCATGAAGTCGCCGCCGATCCAGAGGATGTAGGCGAGCGTCGCCAAGAGCCCGAGGGCCACCACGCGCGACCGCCCGCGCCCCCAGAGGCCGCAGAGCGTGCCGAGGAGGACGAGCCCGAGCGCCACCCGCTCGCGGGTGAACGCGTCGGCCATGTAGAGAAGCCCCGAGGCGAGCTTCTGCTCGGTCCCGAGGCCGGAGCCGAGCTTGGCGAAGAACGTGTTGGGAAGCGGCGAGCCGAAATAGAAGGTCGCGAAGCCGAACCAGGCCAGCAGCAACACGAGCCCGGGCAGCACCGCGAGATGGTCGCGCCCCCGGCCCTCGGCCAGCACCGCGAGCGCGAGCGGCCCGAAGAGCAGCGCATGGTCGGGCCGCGTGAGCACGGCCGTCGCGAGAAGCAGCCAGAGCGCGACCCGCGTTCCGAACCGCAGAGGCCGGTCGTCGAGCGTCAGGCTCAGCACGGCGGCCGCGAGGAGAAGCGACAGCGGCGTCTCGAGGCCCGAGGTCGCGAAGTCGCGGAAGCCCTGCGAGAGCAGCGGCACGGCGGCGAACAGCGCCGCGCGCACCGGCGTGCCCAGCCGGGCCGGGCTGTCCGCGAAGCGCCAGAGCAGCAGGAGCGCGGCCACGCTCAGCGCGAGCGGCAGCAGCGTGGCCAGCCACCACAACGATCCCGTGAGCGCGTGGCCGGCCGACAGCAGCAGGAACCAGGCCGGATGCGTGAACGCCTGGACCCGCCAGCCCGGGTTCCAGACGATGCCGTGGCCCTCGACGAAGACGCGAACCTGGTGCAGCGTGATCATCGCGTCGTCGGAGACCCAGGCGATCGGAAGGATGACGGCGATCGCCGCGGCGGCCACGAGGGCGCCCGCGAGCGCGCGGCTGCGGCCGGCGCCGCCGGCGGACACGGCGAGATCGTCGGGGGCGCGCTGTCGTTCGGCGGCGTGCAGCATATGTTGGCTCGTGTGAGGGGTTGCCCGTCCCGGCCCCCTCGATAGACCATGTCGAGCAAGAGGGGAACCACGACGTCATGACCAAATATCTGCACACCATGATCCGCGTGCACGACCTCGAGAAGACCAAGAAGTTCTTCGAGGAGTTCCTCGGCCTCGAGGAGACGCGCCGGATGGACAGCGAGCAGGGCAAGTTCACGCTGGTGTTCATGGCGCCGCCGGGGCAGCCGGACGCGCCGGTGGAGCTCACCTACAACTGGGACTCGGACGAGGAATACGGCCACGGCCGGGCCTTCGGCCACCTCGCCTACGGCGTCGAGGACATCTACGCGACCTGCCAGAAGATGAAGGACGCCGGGATCACCATCAACCGGCCGCCGCGCGACGGGCGCATGGCCTTCGTGAAGACGCCCGACGGGATCTCGATCGAGCTCCTCCAGCAGGGCGAGGCCAAGCCGCCGCAGGAACCCTGGGCCTCGATGGAGAACACCGGCTCGTGGTGATCCGCGCGCTCGCCTGCGTCGGGGCCGCCGCGACGCTTCTCGCCCCGGGCCCCGCGGCCGGCTGCGCGCTGGCGCTGCTGTTCGCCATCGACGTGTCGGCGAGCGTCGACGCCTCGGAGTACCGCCTGCAGCGCGACGGGCTGGCCGGCGCGCTCGCCGCCCCCGAGGTGCGCGAGGCGATCCTCGCCCAGAAGGGCGGGGTCGCGCTCGGCGCCTACGAGTGGAGCGGGCGCCAGCAGCAGGACGTCACGCTCGCCTGGCGGCTCGTCGCCGACGAGGCGGGCCTTCTGGCCGCGGCCGACGAGATCCGCCGCGGGCGGCGCAGCTATGCCGAGTTCCCGACCGCGATCGGCTACGCCCTCGGCTATGGCGCGACGCTGATGCGCGACGCGCCGGCCTGCGCGCGCCGGGTGATCGACATCTCGGGCGACGGCATCGGCAACGAGGGCTTTCCGCCCGCCGCCGCCTACCGGGAGTTCGGCTTCGAGGGCATCACGGTCAATGGCCTCGTCATCGCCGACGGCGACGAGGGCCTCATCCGCTACTATCAGAAGGAGATCCCGCACGGCGAGGGCGCCTTCGTCGAGGTGGCGCGGGACTTCCTCGACTACGAGCACGCGATGCGCCGCAAGCTGCTGCGCGAGCTCTACGGCCCTCAGGTGGCGGCCGAGTGAGGGCGGCCCTCGCGTTCGCCGCGGCGCTGGCGGGCGGCGCGGCCTCCGCCGCCCCGGCGGCGTGCAAGCTCGCGCTGGTTCTCGCGCTCGACGTCTCCTCCAGCGTCAACAGCCGCGAATACGCGATCCAGCGCGACGGGCTGGCCGCGGCCTTCCGCCGCCCCGAGGTGATCGAGGCCATCCTCGCGCCGGGCGACGCCGCGATCGCGGTCACCGCCTTCGAGTGGTCGGGCGCCGGCCACCAGGCGGCGATCGCGCCGTGGACCCTGCTCGACAGCGAGGCCGCGATCCGCGCCTTCGCCGACCGGATCGCCGCGCACCAGCGCACCGCGACGAGCCTCTCCACCGGCCTCGGCGCAGCACTCGCCCATGCTGCCGGACGGTTCCGGACGGCGCCCGCCTGCGACCGGCGCACCATCGACGTCTCGGGCGACGGCGCCAACAACGACGGGCCGGAGCCGGGCCACTACCGCGCGCTCGGCCTCTTCGACGGCATCACCATCAACGGGCTCGCGATCCAGGGCGCCTATCCCGATCCGGCGATCTACTACACGGTCGAGGTGATGCACGGGCCGGGCGCCTTCGTCGCTCTGGCGCGCGACTTTCTCGACTATCCGCCGGTGATCGTCGGCAAGCTCCTGCGCGAGATCGACGCGCCGATGATCGTCGGCCGCGCCGGGGTGCGCTGAACCGCCACCGGCCCATTGCGGGGGGCGGCGGACCTGCTACCGTTCCCTCGGCAGGCGGCAAGGACGGGGCAGGGCGGATGCGTCTCGGCGGAGGCTCTCGGGCGGCGTGCGGCGCGGCCCTCGCGGCGGGGCTCCTCGTGGCGCCGGGACCCGCCGGAGCCTGCGCGCTCGAGCTCGTGCTCGCGATGGACGTCTCCGGTTCGATCAACGCGCGGGAATACGCGCTGCAGGCCGGCGGGCTGGCCGACGCCTTCGAGCACCCCTCGCTCATCTCCGCCGTGGAGGCGCTCGACGGCGGCATGCTGGTCACGCTCACGCAATGGTCGGGCGGCTCGCGGCAGCGCCACGTGACCGGCTGGCACCATGCGAGCGACGGGCCGAGCCTCGCCGCCTTCGCGCGCGCGATCCGCGCCGCGCCGCGGGAGTGGCGCAACTTCTCCACCGCGATCGGGGAGGCGCTGATCCATGCGGGGCTCGTCAGCGAGACCGCGCCGGCGACCTGCGCGCGCCGGGTGATCGACGTCTCGGGCGACGGCGTTTCGAACGAGGGACGCCCGCCCGCGCCCGAGGCGGCGGCGCTCGCCGCGCGCGGCTACGTGATCAACGGGCTGGTGATCCGCGGCGCCGACCCCGACCCCGTGACGCACTACATCGACGAGGTGATCGCGGGCCCCGGCGCCTTCGTCGAGATCGCGGAGGACTTCGAGGACTTCCCGCGCGCGATCCTCAAGAAGCTCCTGCGCGAGATCGACCGCCCGCTGTTTCTCTCCGACGCCGACTAGGGCCGCCCCATGCCGCAATCAGCCAGCGGCGGCACGGGCGAGGGCCGCCCTCAACTCCTCGAGGTTGAAGATCCCGATCGACCAGGCCTGATCTTCGCGATTCCAGATGTAGCACTCGCCCGCGGCCATGCCGGTCGCGGCGAAGACGGCCTTGCTGACGCGCCCGATCGCCCCGTTCTCGGCGATGCCGGCGGGCTCACCGGTCCACGGCGCTCCGCGACGCGCCCGCAGCGCGCCGACCGACACCGACTGTGTGTGCGCCCATGAGTGGAGGATGAAGGTCGCCTCCTCGTCGTTCGCGAGACGACGGGCGACCTCGGCCCATTCCTCGGCGGAAAGATCGATATAGGGGGTGGCCTTCGGGTTCGGCATGGCACGGTTCCCAGTTCTTCCACGCCGCCAAACTTGGCCGACGGCGGGAGCATAGCAACGGCGAGCGCACGCGTCAGTGGCGGAAATGGCGGAGGCCGGTGAAGACCATCGCCATGCCGCGCTGGTCGGCCGCCTCGATCACCTCGCGGTCGCGCACCGAGCCGCCGGGCTGGATCACCGCCGTCACCCGCGCCGCCGCGACCGCGTGGATCCCGTCGGGGAAGGGGAAGAACGCGTCGGAGGCGGCCACCGTGCTCCGGCTCGGCGGCGCGGTCTGGCCGAGCAGCTTGGCCCGCTCCACGGATTTCATGCCGGCGAACCGTGCCGCGTCGAACCGGCTGGTCTGCCCCGCCCCGATGCCGATGGTGCGGAAGGCCTGCGCGAGCACGATCGCGTTCGACTTGGCGTGCTTCGCGACGCGCCAGGCGAACTCCATCTGCTCGCGCTCCTGGAAGGTGGGGGGGCGGCGCGTGACCACCCGCATCGGGATCTCGTCGGGCGTGACGTCCGCGTCCTGCACGAGGAAGCCGCCCGACACCGCCTTGAGCGCGGGGCGCGACGCGAGGGGGTCGGGCACCCCGTCGGTCACGAGGAGGCGCAGATTGGCCGCGCCCGCGAGCGCCGCGCGCGCCTCGTCGTCGGCCCCCGGGGCGATCACCACCTCGGTGAAGATCTCGCGGATGGCCCGCGCGGTCGGCCCGTCGAGCGGGCGGTTGAGCGCGACGATCCCGCCATAGGCCGAGGCCTCGTCGCACGCGCGCGCGGCGCGATAGGCCTCCTCGAGCGTCTCGCCGAGCGCCGCGCCACAGGGGTTGGCGAGCTTGACGATCACGCAGGCCGGCCCGTCGGCGGGGTGGAACTCGCCGACAGCCTCG
>CAZWDE010000270.1:0-4943 GCA_964632555.1 uncultured Limibaculum sp. | reverse complement strand
AGGATCGGGCGCAGCGTGTCGAGCCCCGTGGCAAGGCAGGCGACGATCAGGCTGCCGGCGAGCGTGGGCCCGACGAGCGCGTAGATCAGGGCGGACAGGCGGAACATCGGTCGATCCTCGGTTGTTCTGGACGACGCCGATTACGTCGCGCCCGCGCGCCGCGGCCTTGACCGAGCGCAAGCGGGCCGCAGCTTTTCCGCGGACAGCGTCCCAGCCCGGAGGCTCCCATGCCGCATCGCCGCTCGCTTCTGACGACCGCCGTCCGCGCCGCCCTCGGCGCCGCCCTGCTCGCCCATCTCGGCGCGCCCGCCCCGGCCCGCGCCGGCGAGATGTCGGCGCACGACTTCGCCTTCCCGGGGATCGACGGCGGCATCGTCCGCCTCGCCGACTATGCCGGGCAGCCGGTGATGGTGGTCAACACCGCCTCGCGCTGCGGCTTCACCTACCAGTACGACGGGCTGCAGGCGCTCTACGACCGCTACCGCGACCGCGGTTTCGTGCTCGTCGGCGTGCCGTCGGACGATTTCGGCGGGCAGGAGCTCGACAGCGAGGCCGAGGTGAAGGAGTTCTGCGAGGTGAACTTCGCGATCGACTTCCCCATGACCGGCATCACCCCGGTGAAGGGCAAGAGCGCGCATCCCTTCTATGTCTGGGCGCGGCAGGCGCTCGGGGCCCAGAACGCGCCGCGCTGGAACTTCCACAAGTATCTGGTCGGGCCCGACGGCCGGCTGGTCGCGGCCTTCGGCACCGGCACCGAACCCACGGCGGCGACGGTGACCGACGCCGTGGAGGCGCTCCTGCCCCAGGGCTGAGCCGGGCCGCGGCGGCGGCGTCAGGGTTAACGCGATCGACACCATGACGCCGTGTAATGCCCCCGGTCGTTTCGGAT
This sequence comes from uncultured Limibaculum sp., assembly GCA_964632555.1. Lineage (GTDB taxonomy): Bacteria > Pseudomonadota > Alphaproteobacteria > Rhodobacterales > Rhodobacteraceae > Thermohalobaculum. Next base: position 4,054 of record CAZWDE010000270.1, on the reverse strand, counting down.
CGGGAGGTCTGTCGTCGATGGCCAGCGCCGCGCCGCAGGAGCGGCCGCACCGGTTGGGGCTGTTGCATCGCCCCCAGAGCGTGGACCGCGAGCCGGCGGACGCGTTCGACCGGCTCGCGCGCCTCGCCGCCACCGCCTATGCCGCGCCCGTGGCGTTTCTCGTCCTCCTCGACGGCGAGGAGCCCTGGCTCAAGGCCGCCATCGGGACCGACCGGGGCGCGGGCGACCCCGAGGAGCCGCTCTACCGCACCGCGGCCGACGCGCCGGGGATCCTCGCCGTGCCCGACCTGCTCGGCCATCCGCGGCTGCGGGACAGCCCCCTCGTGACCGCGGGGCCGCGCCTCCGCGCCTGCCTCGCCGCGCCCGTGTCGGGCGGCGACGGCGCGCCGCTCGGCGCCCTCGTCGTGCTCGATCACCGCGTGCGGAGCGATTTCGCGGCCGACCGGGCCGGGCCGCTCGACGACGCCGCCGCGCTCGCCGAGGCGCTGCTCGGGCAGGGGCCCGCGCGCGAGACCGACCCCGTCACCGGCTGCGCGACGCGGCGCGCCTTCCTCGAACGGCTGGCGCGGGAGGCGCGGCAGTCGGCGCGGGTCGGCCGCCCCGTCGCGCTCGTCCTCGTCGACGTCGACCAGTACGACGCCACCGTCGCCCGCCACGGTCCCGAGACCGGCGAGGACGTGCTCCGGGGCGTCGCCGAGCGGCTGCGCGGCGTGCTGCGCGAGGCCGATCTCCTCGCCTGGACCGGGGGCGAGAGCTTCGCCGCGCTCCTGCCCTTCGCCAATCCCGGCCGGGCCGAGATGATGGCGCGGCGGATGCGCAGCCGGGTCGCCGCCACGCCCGTCGAGACCGGGGCGGGCCCGCTGCCCCTCACCGTCAGCATCGGCGTGAGCGGCCCGCAGGAGGCGGGCGGGCGGCACGAGGGGATGGTCGCGGCCGCCGCCCTCGAATGCGCGCGCGCCCGCGCGCAGGGCGGCGACCGGGTGCGCGTCGCCCCGCCCTTCGAGGACGGCGACCCGCTCGCCCGCGCCATGGGCGGCTGAGACCCGCTTCGGGAGAATTGCCATCTTGGCGACATATTGGCGGCTAGCTTGGCTGCGGAAGCGATGGGCGACGGGAGGTGATTCGATGTCGATCAGCGATGCCAGCGATGCGCCGGCCGTCGCCGCCCCGCCCGCGCGCCCGGCCGGCCGGGCCATCTTTCACCCGGCGATCGATTTCCTCTGCCTCGGCGGGCTGTCGCTGCTGCTGATCCCGGTCGTGATCCTGATGCCCGCCAGCCTGACGCCGTCGCTGCTCGGCTTCAGCCTGATCCTCGCCGATCTCGTGAACCACCCGCATTTCGCGGCGTCCTACCAGATCTTCTACCGCGACTTCCGCGCGAAGGCGTTCGGCGACCGTTTCGATCCGGGGATGCGCCTGCGCTATGCGATCGCCGGGATCGCGGTGCCGCTCGCGATGATCGCCTTCTTCGTCTACTGCCTCGCCCGGTCCGACGCCGTGCTGCTCGGCCTCGGCGCCAACCTGATGTTCTTCCTCGTCGGCTGGCACTACACCAAGCAGGGCTATGGCATGCTGGTCGTCGACTCGGTGTTCCGCCGGCAGTTCTTCGACGACGCGGAGAAGCGGGTGCTGCGCCACAACGCGTATGCCTGCTGGATCTTCTACTGGGTGATGTTCAACAACCATTTCGGCAAGGCCGGAGTGTGGGGGCTCGAGGCCTATGCCTTCCCGCTGCCGGACTGGGCGGTGATCGCGAGCGGCGGGGCCGCGCTGGTCACGAGCGCGCTCGCCCTGCGGGTGCTGGCGCGCCGCGTCGGGCCGGGCGGCAAGGGGCTGCCGCTGGCCGGCACCGTGGCCTATGTCGTGTCGCTCTATGTGTGGCTCGCCGCGCGGTTCGAGCCGGCCGCGCTCCTCGTCGTGCCGGCCTTCCACTCGCTGCAATACCTGCTGATCGTCGGGCGCTACGAGATCAACCGCACGCAGAGCCTCGAGGGCGCGACCGAGCCGCTCGCACGGCGCGTCGTGCTGCGGCTCGCCGGCTTCGCGGCGATGGCGGTGCTGCTCGGGCTCGCCGGCTTCTGGTGGCTGCCGAAGCTCCTCGAGATGACCGTGACCTACGACCGCGAAGCGTTCGGTGGCGGCTTCGTCTTCATGTTCATGTTCTGGATCTTCATCAACGTCCACCACTACTTCATCGACAACGTGATCTGGCGGCGCGAGAACCCGGAGGTCGGCCGGCACCTGTTCGGCGCGACGCCGAAGCGCGCCTGAGGCTCAGCCGATCCGCCCGCGCAGGGCCTCCGCCGCCCGGCGGATCGCCGGCAGCTCGTCCGCCTTGCGGTCGAGGTTCTTCATCTGCATCGCCATGCGCCGGTTGGGGCGGAAGCGCGCCTCGTGGCGCGAGAGGAAATCCCAGTAGAGCGTGGTGAAGGGGCAGGCCGTCGGCCCCGTCGCCTGCTTGGGGTCGTAGGGGCAGCGGGCGCAGCAGTCCGACATCCGGCTGATATAGGCGCCCGAGGCGGCGTAGGGCTTGGTGCCCACCTGCCCGCCGTCGCCGTGCTGGCTCATGCCGAGCACGTTGGGCAGGCTCACCCAGTCGATCGCGTCGAGATGCATCCCGAGATGCCATTCGTGCACGCGATAGGGGTGCGCCCCCCAGAGCATCGCGAAGAGCCCCGAGACCATCAGCCGCTGGATGTGGTGGGCGTAGGCCTCGCGCACGAGCTGGCCGAGATTGTCGGCGAGGCAGGCCATCTCGGTCTCGCCGGTGTGGTAGAAGCCGGGCAGCTCGGCCTCGGCGCCGAGGCCGTTCCGCTCGGCATAGCCCGGCATCTCGGTGAAGTAGACGCCGCGGATGAACTCCCGCCAGCCGAGGATCTGGCGCACGAAGCCCTCGACCGCGTTGATCGGCGCGCGGCCCGCCTCGTAGGCCCCGACCGCCGCCTCGATCACCTCGCGCGGGTCGAGGAGCTTGAGGTTGAGCGCGCCCGAGAGCCGCGAGTGCCAGAGCGTCGGGTGCCCGGTGGCGATCGCGTCCTGGTAGTCGCCGAACATCGGCAGGCGCCGCTCGACGAACTGCTTGAGATGGGCGAGCGCGGCGCGGCGCGTGACCGGCTCGTCGAAGCCCGCGGTCGCGCCCGGGGCGTCGGGGAACTCGGCCTCGACCATCTTCATGACCGCCTCGGTCATGTTGTCGGGCCGGCTCTCCGGGCGGCCCGGCGTCGCGCCGGGCCCGGCCTTGCCGAAGCTCTTGCGGTTCTCCTTGTCGAAGTTCCACGCCCCGCCCGCGGGCTCGTCGCCCTCCATCAGCCAGCCGGTGCGCCGCCGCATCATCCGGTAGAAGTCCTCGAGGATCACCCGCTTGCGCCCCTCGACGAAGCCGCGGAAGTCCTCGGGGCTCGAGAGGAAATGCCGGTCCTCGTGGATCACGATCCCGGGGAAGCGCGCGCGCAGGCTCGTGGCCACGCGCCAGTCGCCCGGCTCGACCACATGCACCTCCTCCGCCGCGTGCCGCGCCGCGCCCTCGGCGATCGTCGCGGCGGGCGCGTCGCCGTCGAGCGCGTGGTAGTGCACCGTCCAGCCGCGCTCCCGCAGGTCCTCGGCGAAGTGGCGCATCGCGGCGAAGAAGAGGACCAGCCGCTTCTTGTGGGCGCGGACATGGGTCGCCTCCTCGCGCGCCTCGGACATCACCACGGCGTCGCGCGCGGGGTCGAAGCCGTCGAAGGCGGCCGAGGCGGCGTCGAGCTGGTCGCCCAGCACGAGGACGAGCCGGCGATGGGTCATGAAGCGCTCCGGGCTCAGGTCGGGTCCCGGCGCGACGTAGCGGGCGGGCGCGGCGCGGCGAGGCGCGCCGCTGGCTTCCCCGTCGGCGGCAACTGGCGCTAAACGCCGCGGTGGCGATCGGCTAGCGCTCCGGCCAAGATCCGGGGAGCCGCGCGGGGCGCGCGGCGCGACGCCACTCGACGCCATTCGACGGACGGGCCCGGCCGCGCGGGCGCGCCGGTCCGCAAGGGAGACACGCCATGCGCATGACCACCGAGGAAGCCTTCGTCAA
>CAZWDE010000269.1:0-4950 GCA_964632555.1 uncultured Limibaculum sp. | reverse complement strand
GGCGCGCCGCCTGCCGCGCTCACTCGGCGGGCAGACGGCTCCGGACGGTCTCCTCGAGGAACGCCGCGAACTCCGCGCGCATGTCCTCGCGCTGCAGCGCGAAGGCCACCGTGGCGCGGAGATAGCCGGGCTTCGAGCCGCAGTCGAACCGCTCGCCCTCGAAGCGGTAGCCGTGCACCGGGCGGCCCGCCGCCACCTGCTCGGCGATCGCGTCGGTCAGCTGGATCTCGCCGCCGGCGCCCCGCTTCATCGCCTCGAGGCTCTCGAGCACCTGCGGCGTCAGGATGTAGCGCCCGATCACCGCGGTGCGCGAGGGCGCGACCTCGGGCTTCGGCTTCTCGACGAGGCCTGCCGCGCGCACCAGCCGCCCCTCGTCCTCGGCGATGTCGAGCACGCCGTAGGACGCGGTCTTCTCGAGCGGCACCTCCATCGCGGCCACCATGCAGCCGGTCATGCCCCGGCTCTCGTAGGTGTCGACCATCTGGCGCAGGCACGGCACCGGGGCCGCGATCACGTCGTCGGGCAGGATCACGGCGAAGGGCTCGTCGCCGATCAGCCGCCGGGCGCACCAGACCGCGTGGCCGAGGCCGAGCGCCTCCTGCTGGCGGACATAGGCGATCGCGCCCGAGGGCATCGTGGCGTTCTCCACCTCGGCGAGGAGCTGGGTCTTGCCCTTCTCGCGCAGCTGGGCCTCCAGCGTCGGCGCCGCGTCGAAATAGTCCTCGAGCGCGCTCTTGCCGCGCGCCGTCACGAAGATGCACTCCTCGATGCCGGCCGCCCGCGCCTCGTCGATCGCGTACTGGATCAGCGGACGGTCGACGAGCGTCAGCATCTCCTTGGGCATCGCCTTGGTCGCCGGCAGGAACCGGGTCCCGAGGCCCGCCACCGGGAAGACGGCCTTGGTCACTCTCTGTCGCATCGGACTCACTCCACGCTTGTCGCACCCGCGCGCGAGCATCGCGACATTTTCGGTGACTTCAAGGCCGGAATGCGGACCCGCCCGGGCGCTCCGTGCCCGCCGACGAACGGACGACTCCGAGGCTCAGGCGATCCCCCGCGCCGCCAGCGCGGCCTCGACGATCCCAACGTCGCCCGGGTTGTTGAGTTCCCAGAACTCGGCGCCGCGCGCCTCGACCTCGACGCAGCCGACCGCGATGCCCGCCTCGAGGAACCGGAGCTGCTCGAGGCCCTCGAGCGTCTCGAGCCGGGACGGCGAGCGGGCGGCATAGGCGCGCAAGGCCGCCGGGCGATAGGCGTAGACGCCGACATGGTGGAACACCGGCAGGGGATCCGGCGGGGGCTCGGGCACGAAGGGGATCACCTCCTTCGAGAAGTAGAGGGCGCGGCCCGCGGCATCGAAGACGGCCGTCGTGCCGCCGACGCGGCCCGCCGCGCGGTCGGCGCGCAGGCGGGCGAGCGCGGCGGCGTCGCAGCGCAGCACCGGTGTCGCGACGGCGAGGGCCGGGTCGGCCGCGAGCGCCCCGACCAGCGCCTCGACGAACCAGGGCGGGGTGAGCGGCGCGTCGCCCTGCAGGTTGACCACGATCTCCGGCTCGGGCGCGAGCCCGTCGAGGGCCTCGGCGCAGCGCTCGGTGCCGTTGCGGCAGTCGGGCGAGGTCATCAGCACCGGCGCGCCGAAGGCCGCCGCCGCCTCGGCGATGCGCGCGTCGTCGGTCGCCACGGCCCGGGCGTCGATGCCGGAGACGGCGCGCGCGGCCTCCCAGGTGCGCTCGATCAGCGGCTTCGCGCGGCCGCCCGCGCCACGGAGCGGCGCGAGCGGCTTGCCCGGATAGCGGCTCGAGGCGTAGCGCGCCGGGATCAGCAGCGCGACGCTCATGCCGTGTCCGCGAGCGCGACCCCCGGCACATGGGCGACGAAGGGCCCGTTCTCCCAGCCCGGCTTGCCATAGGCGAGGGGCGCGTGATCGGGCAGCGAGCGCACCGAGCCGCCGGCCGCCGCGAGCACCGCGTGGCCGGCCGCCGTGTCCCACTCCATCGTGCGCCCGAGACGCGGGTAGAGATCGGCCTCGCCCGCCGCGAGCAGACAGAACTTGAGCGAGGATCCGGCGGCCACGAAGCTCGCGACGGGGTAGCGCGCGATGTAGGCGTCGGTCGCCGGGTCGCGGTGGGACTTCGAGGCGACGACGCGGAGCGCGCCGGGGTCGGCGGTCGCGACCGCGATCGCCATGGGCGGCGCGGCCTCGGCCTCGGTGCGCTCTTCCGTGGCGCGCCCGCCCACACCGAGGAAGAGCCGACCCACCGCCGGCGCGAAGACGACGCCGGCCACCGGACGCCCGCCCTCGACGAGCGCGATGTTGACGGTGAACTCGCCGCGGCGCGCGACGAAATCCTTGGTGCCGTCGAGCGGGTCGACGAGGAAGAAGCGCCGGGCGCCCGCGAGGGCGTGGCTCTCGGCGCGCTCCTCGGTCACCACGGGGATCCCGGGGAAGGCGGCCGCGAGCCCCTCGCCGATCGCCCGGTCGGCGGCCAGATCGGCCTCGGTCACCGGGCTCGCGTCCGCCTTGGCCACCGCCTCGACCGCGCCCCGCTCGTAGACCTCCATGATCCGGCGCCCGGCCTCGAGCGCGAGCGCGCGCAGCGTTTCGGCGAGGGTGTGCGGGTCTGGGCTCGGGGCGGACATGGGCGGCTCTCCTTGCGCAGCGGCAGCCCCTCATAGGCGAGGCGTCCGCCCTTGGCGAGAGGCCGGGTTGCCGAGCCGCCGCCCGGGCGCTAGGCACGGCGGCACCACGAGGGAGGCCCGCGATGCTGATGCTCGACCACGACGCGCCGGATTTCGAGGCGCGCTTCGCGACCCTCCTCTCCGACGAGCGCGCGGCGGGCGAGGACGTGCGCGCGCGCGTGGCCGAGATCGTCGCCGATGTGCGCGCGCGCGGGATCGACGCGGTGATCGAGCGCACCCGAGCGTTCGACCGCTGGGAGGCGAGCGAGGCGACGCTGGCCGTCTCCCCGGCGGAGATGGACGCGGCGCTCGCCGGGATCGGCGCCGAGGCGCGCCGCGCGCTCGAGATCGCCGCCGCGCGCATCCGCGCCTTCCACGCGCGCCAGCTGCCCGAGGACGCGGCGTGGACCGACGACCAGGGCGCGACGCTCGGCTGGCGGTGGACGGCCGTGGCGCGCGCCGGGCTCTACGTGCCGGGGGGGCTCGCGGCCTATCCCTCGAGCCTCCTGATGAACGCGGTGCCGGCGCGGGTCGCGGGGGTCGCGCGGCTCGCCGTCTGCGCGCCCACGCCGGACGGCGTGGTGAACCCGATGGTGCTGGCGGCCGCGCGGATCGCCGGCGTCGACACCGTCTGGCGGATCGGCGGCGCGCAGGCGATCGCCGCGCTCGCCTACGGCGCAGGGCCGATCGAGCCGGTCGACGTGATCACCGGGCCCGGCAACGCCTATGTCGCCGAGGCGAAGCGGCAGGTCTTCGGCCGCGTCGGCATCGACATGATCGCGGGACCCTCCGAGGTGCTGGTGATCGCCGACGCCGCGACCGACCCCGACTGGGCGGCGGCCGATCTTCTCGCGCAGGCCGAGCACGACGCGCGCGCGCAGGCGATCCTGATCACCGACAGCCGCGAGCTCGCCGAGGCCGTGGCGCGGGCCGTGGAGCGCCAGCTGCAGGCGCTGCCGCGGGCCGAGATCGCCGGCGAGAGCTGGCGCGCGCACGGGGCGATCGTCACCGTGCCCGATCTCGAGACCGCCGCGCGGCTCGCCGACCGGATCGCGCCGGAACATCTCGAGCTCCAGGTCGCCGACCCCGAGGCGCTCTTCGCCCGGATCCGCAACGCCGGCGCGGTGTTCCTCGGCCGCCACACGCCCGAGGCGGTGGGCGACTATGTCGGCGGGCCCAACCACGTGCTGCCGACCGCGGGCTCCGCGCGCTTCGCCTCGGGCCTCTCGGTGCTCGACTTCCTCAAGCGCACCACCGTCGCGCGCCTGTCGCCGGACGCGCTCGCCGCGATCGGGCCGGCGGCCGAGACGCTCGCCGAGGCCGAGGGGCTCTCGGGCCACGCCCGCTCGGTCGCGATCCGGCGGGAGGCCCGGTGAGCGACGCGGCGGCCTTCGGCGAGGGCGACCGGATCCGCACCGTGGCGCTCCGCGATCCGGGGCCCGCGCGGAGCCCCGAGCTGCAGCAGGAGATCGACCTCGCGCTGTACGACCTGCGCGAGGAAAACCGGTTCCGCCTCGCCGACCCGCCGCGGCCCGGGCCCTACGAGGTGGCGGTCGGGCTCGAGGGCGGGCGGCTCGTGCTGGAGGTTTCGGCCGGGACCGGCGCGCCGGCGCGCCTCGAGGTGCCGCTCTCGGGGCTGCGCGAGCTCGTCGAGGATTACGGCGCCGTCTGCGACCGCTATTTCGGGGCCGTGCGCCGGCTGCCACGTTCCGAGATCGAGGCGATCGAGGCCGACCGCCGCGCGGTCCACGAGGAGGGCGCCTGGCAGCTTCGCTCCGCGCTCGCCGGCCGCGCCGAGACCGACCACGCGACCGCGCGCCGCCTCTTCACCCTGCTCTGCGCGCTCGCCGCCCGCTGACCGGCCTGTCCCGCGGCGGCACGGCGATCCCGCGGCGGGCCGCCCGGGTCCCGCATCGGTCCCCGGCGGGCGGCCACGGCGGTGTATCCCGATCGGCGACCGGAGCACAGGAGAGCCGCCATGGACCTCGCCGCCATCCTCGACGGAACCCGCGCCCTCGCGCCCGCCCTCGCCGCCCTCGGCGGGCTCGCCGCCGCGCCCGGCCCGCTCGTCGTTTTCGCCCTCGCCACGCCGGCGCTCGCGCTCGCACGCGGGCGGGCGGGGCGCCGGCGGGCCGACGGCGGCCCCCCTTGCTTTCCCCCGGCGGACGGACCATCTTCCGCGCCGTTCCACCACCGCCGGAGATCCAATGGCCAAGGAAGAGACGCTTGAATTTCCCGGGGTCGTGACCGAGCTGCTGCCGAACGCCACCT
>CAZWDE010000268.1:0-4976 GCA_964632555.1 uncultured Limibaculum sp. | reverse complement strand
GCGGGGTCCATGTCGTGGATCGACTTGCCGGCGTCCTGCTCGAGATGGATGCGCTCGATGCGCACGCGCCGGGCGACGCCCGGCTCCATGTCGACGATCACCTCGCCCTCGCCGACGATCGGATGCTTGAACTGGCTGATCTGGTAGCCCTGCGGCAGGTCGGGATAGAAGTAGTTCTTGCGGTCGAAGACCGAGCGCCGGTTGATCGCGGCGCGGAGCCCGAGCCCGGTGCGGATCGCCTGTTCCACGCAGGCGCGGTTGATCACCGGGAGCATCCCCGGCATCGCGGCGTCGACGAGGCTCACATGGGTGTTCGGCTCGGCGCCGAAGGCCGTCGAGGCGCCCGAGAAGAGCTTGGCGGCGGTCGCGACCTGCGCGTGCACCTCCATGCCGATCACGAGCTCCCAGTCCTCCCGGACGCCGTGGATCACCTTCGGCTCGGGTTCGCGATAGGCAAGCTCGGTCATCTCTCGTGCTCTCCGCTGCGGCGCCGCGGTTCTAGCATGCGGGGCGGGCGAGGCAACGCCGCCGGCGCACGCTCGGGCGGCCGCCGGGCGGGCCGGGCGTTCAGGGCGCGGCGCGGCCGAGATAGAGCTTCTGGATCACCAGAAAGACCAGCGCCGTGGTCCAGCCGATGATGATCGTTCCGTTGGTGGCGGCGAAGGCGGCGAGGAGCCGCCAGCGCTCGTCGAGCACGATGTCGCCATAGCCCAGCGTGGTGTAGGTGACCGTGACGAAATAGACCGCCTCCTCCAGCGAGCCGAGCGCGCCGAGCCACAGCAGGAGCGCGGCCCAGATCCAGCACTGCACGCTGATCGAGACGACGAGCCAGAGCACCACCGCCGCGACGCCCAACGCCTTGCGGAGCGACCCCGACGCCGCGGAGGCGGTGCCGCGCAGCGCCGTCTCGATGCCCAGCATGAAGCTCGCGTGGATCACCACGGTCAGCCCGATCATGGCCGCCGCGAGGAGCGACTGCTCGAGGATCATGCCCGCCGCGCCCCGGCGCCCGCGCTCACCCGGCCCGCACGGCGGCTGCCCGCGCCTCCGGCGCGCCCGGACGCCCCGGCCGGCAGCCCCACCGCAGCGGGTCGACGCTCCCCAAGCGCCCGGACCGGCCCCGCCCGGTCTGGCCCTCGGTCGCGATGTCGAGCAGACTGTCGGCGCCGCGGAGCGCCCCGTGGCAGACCGCGGCATCCGGAACGATGGCGCTCTCATGGGTGACGGCGTCGGCCATTCCGGGGGCTCCTCCCGCGTTCGGTGGTGCGGGTGTAGTCGGCCCGGGGGCAACGCTCAAGGAGCCCGGATGTTCTGCACGGTCGGATACCAGGACGCGACCCTCGAGACGGTGATCGCCCGGCTGAAGGCCGCCCGGGTGGCGACCGTCGCCGACGTGCGGGCCGTGGCGTCCTCGCGCCGGGCCGGGTTCTCCAAGACCGTGCTGCGCGAGAGCCTCGCGGCGGAGGAGATCGGCTATCTCCACCTGCGCGGCCTCGGCACCCCGAAGCCCGGCCGCGACGCGGCGCGGAAGGGGCGCACGGCCGAGATGCGCGCGATCTTCGAGGCGCATCTCGGCACCGAGGCGGCGATGGCCGACTGGCCGCGGCTCGTCGCGGCGGTGCGGGCCGAGCGGGTGGCGCTCCTCTGCTTCTGCGCGAGGCCCGAGGGCTGCCACCGGCGCGTGCTGTCGGAGCGGCTGGCGGCGGCCCTCGGCGGCGGCTGGACCGATCTCTGACGGGCCTTCAGGGCTCGGGCCAGATCCCGTGGAAATGGTGGAGCGGTCCGTGACCGTGGCCGAGGCCGAGCCGGTCGGCGGCGGCGAGCGCGCCCTGCAGCCAGTCGCGCGCCGCCGTCACCGCGGCCACGAGATCGCGCCCCTTCGCGAGCTCGGCCGCGATCGCCGCCGACAGGGTGCAGCCGGTGCCGTGGGTGTTGCGCGTCGCCACCCGCGGTCGCGCAAGCCGGAGCGGCGCCTCGCCCGCGCGGATCAGCAGGTCGGCGCTTTCCGGGCCCTGCCCGTGGCCGCCCTTGACGAGCGCCGCGCCCGCGCCCGCCGCGACGAGCGCCGCGCCCTGCGCCGTCGCCTCGGTCTCGGTCTCTGCGAGGGGCCGACCGCTCAGCTTCGCCGCCTCGGGCAGGTTGGGCGTGACGAGGCTCGCCCGCCCGAGGAGGTGCGTGCGGAGCGCGGCCACCGCCTCCCCGGCGAGCAGCGGATCGCCCGACTTCGCCACCATCACGGGATCGAGGACGACGGGCCCCGCATAGTCGCGGAGCGCCTCGGCCACCGCGTCGATCACCTCCGCCGAGCCCAGCGCGCCGATCTTGACCGCGCCCGGCGCCATGTCGTCGAGCACGGCCGCGATCTGGCCGCGGACGATCGCCGCGGGCAGGATCTCGACGGCGCGCACGCCGCGCGTGTTCTGCGCCGTGACGAGCGTGATCGCCGTCGCGCCGTAGACGCCGAGCGCCGACACGGTCTTGAGATCGGCCTGGATGCCGGCGCCGCCGCCCGAATCCGATCCCGCGATGCTGAGCACGACGCGCGCCGCCATGGCCCCTCCCTCGGTTTCGCGGGGACATATGCGCGCCCGCGGCCCGGTCAAAGCCGCGTTGCGCGGGGTGGGCGGCGCCGGTATTCAGGCGCCACGGCCCCGTAGCTCAACCGGATAGAGCACCGGACTTCTAATCCGACGGCTGCAGGTTCGAGTCCTGCCGGGGTCGCCAGTCGAGCCGACATGCCGAGGCCGCTGCGACCCGCGACCCCGTGGCCGCTCGGCCCGGATGCTCGGCGTGGCCGACCGCACGGGGACGACCCGGAACCCCTGCACGCCTGACGGCGGCGACCGCCTCGGGGAGCGGCCCGGCGACGCGCGCCGGACCGGCAACGGCTCGGGGGCGGACCGGGATCAGGTGTCGACCTGCAGGTCCTTCACCATCAGGGACTCGTAGAACTTCCCCTTCATCCACGCGTCGAACATCGACTGGGTGCCGCTCGACATCCGGAACGAGGTGTCGCCCTCCGTCGTCGACTTGCGCTCAACGACGGTCGTGTAGGCGCCCATATGGGTCTTGAGCGTGACGCGGATCTCGACCGGCAGGTCGATCACCCGCTTGCCCTTGTAGACCGACTTGATCGCGGTCACGAGGCCCTCGTGGACATCGTCGAGCTGGCCGCCCGGGCTGCCGAAATGCTCCGGGCTGTCGCCGCCGACGCCGGTCATCCAGCAATCGGCGAAGCCGGCCTTCCCGCCGTCCCAGTCCATGCCGTCCTCGGTCGCCTTGAGGCATTCGGTCAGGAACTTCTTGGTGATCTTGTCGGAGGAGCCGAGGCTCTTCTGCGCGAACTCCTCGCAGACCGGCAGGAACTCGCCGGTCCACACGGTGTCGCCCTGATAGCCCATGGCCTTCATCTGCTTGACGAGCTCGGCATAGGCCTTGTCGTGCGGGCCCTTCTCGATGGCCCGGATATAGGCGACGGCGGCGTCGGCGATCTCGATCACCTTCGGCGAGCTCGACATCTTCGAGGCCTTGTAGGCCGCGGTGCCGAGGGTCGCGAGCGCCTTGATCACGGTCACCGAGCTCTTGAGCGCCGGGTTCGGCACCGCGACGGTCACGATGTCGAGGATCGCGAGCATGTCCTTCGCGGCCGGCCCCTTGTTCCCGGCCATCTTGGTCATGGCGAGGCGCGCGTTCTGCAGGTCGTCCATGGCGTGGCCGCACCACTTGCTGACGCTGTCGCTGAACGCCTTCTTGAACTCCGGGTCGTTCCAGGGCTTGGCCGTGCCGAGCGTCGAGGTGTCGGCCTTGACCTCCATCGCCATCTCGCCGTCGACCTCGACGAAGCCCTCGCCGCCGATCGCGGTGAAGTCGTAGATGCCGTCCTTCTGCAGCTTGGCGATCTGCGTGCGCAGGCGCTGCACCTTGTTCGCCAGCCGGCGCTGCTTGTCCTTCAGCCCCTCCCCCGCGTTCGACGCCGCGAGGATCGGGCTGGCCTTCAGCTCCCTCTCGATCGTGTTGAAGGCCTCGAGCGCCTCCTTGATCTTCACGTCGAGCTGCTGCCACTTCTTCTGAGCCTGTTCATTCATGTTCTTCTCCAAGTCAAATTTCAAATGATTATCAGACGGCGGCCTTCAGGAGCTCGTCGATCTTTTTTTCCAGATCGTCGATCTTCTTGTTGAATGCCTGTTCGGCCGCCTTGACCTCCGGGCTGTCGCCCTCGCCATCCGCCTCGCCGCCGCCCTCGGCGACCCGGACGATGTATCTCACGCCACTGGCCTTGAGCTGCTTGGTGAGGACGCGCTCGATCCCGGAGACCTTCTTGGTCTGGGTCAGGACCAGCTCGTTGCCCTTCACCTCGAGGGTTCCGAAGCCGATCTTCTTCAGGCTCTTGTCGCCCTTCATCTCGTTCATCAGAACGTTGCCCTTCTTGGTCTTGTCGATGCTGAACGCGCTGTCCTCGGGCTTGGCGCCGAGGCCGAACGCGTAACCCATCGACTTCCCGGTGTCCTTGAATTTCTTGACGAGGCTCTTGATTTCTGAAGCGTCGATTTTCGACATGATCCTGTCTCCAACTGCGATCGTCACTCTGCGTATGCGGTCGGGATCCTGCGGGCGGCGCGCCTTCGAGGCAAGCGAAAGATCCCGTGGCCTCCCCCTGCGGCGCGCGGCGACGAGGATCATCTCCCGCCTATCGGGGAGGCGAACCGCCCCGCCCGAAACCGGGGTTCGCCGTCGCGATGCGACTCGACGCGGCCGACGAAGCGGCGCCGGACCGCGTGGCCGGTCGCGGTCCCGGCCGGCAGGACGCCGACACCCGGCGCTCGGCTGTCTCTCCCCGATCGACGACGACAGGAGAGCCCTCGCTCGGCTGGAAGCCTCCAGCCCATGACTGTCCACCAAACCGGGGGACCTCCACCGGACGAGCGCCAGACGGAGGCCGACATCGCCGCGCATGTCGGCAGGGCCCGTCCGGGCCG
>CAZWDE010000267.1:0-5001 GCA_964632555.1 uncultured Limibaculum sp. | reverse complement strand
TCGAGGCGATGAAATCGGGCCTCAAGGTCACCTTCGAGGGGCCGGACGGCACGACCACCGACGTCTTCGACAAGATCCTGGTCGCGGTGGGCCGGCGCCCCAACGGCAAGCTGATCGGGCTGGAGAACGCGGGCGTCGCGGCCGACGAGCGCGGCTACGTGCCGGTCGACCGGCAGCAGCGCACCAACCAGCCGCACATCTTCGCGATCGGCGACATCGTCGGCCAGCCCATGCTCGCGCACAAGGCGGTGCACGAGGGCAAGGTGGCGGCCGAGGTGGCGGCCGGCAAGAACCGCGCCTTCGACGCGCGCGTGATCCCGTCGGTCGCCTACACCGACCCCGAGGTCGCCTGGTGCGGCGTGACCGAGAGCGAGGCCAAGGCGAAGGGGATGAAGGTCGGCAAGGGCGTGTTCCCGTGGGCCGCCTCGGGCCGCGCGCTCGCCAACGCCCGCTCCGAGGGGATGACCAAGCTCCTCTTCGACGAGACCGACGACCGGGTGCTGGGCGCGGCGATCGTGGGCACCAACGCGGGGGACCTGATCTCGGAGGTCGCGCTCGCCATCGAGATGGGCGCGGACGCGACCGATCTCGGGCACACCATCCACCCGCACCCGACGCTCTCGGAGACGGTCAACTTCGCCGCCGAGATGTTCGACGGCACGATCACCGACCTGATGCCGCCCAAGAAGCGCCGCTGAGGGCCCAGTTCACTCGCGGGGGGAGCGCCGGAACACCGGCGCGCCCGCCGCGATCCGTTGCAGGAAGCCGCAGCGGTCGGGCTGGCGCGCCCAGTGCCGGTAGGCCTGCAGCGCGAAGAGATCGGGGCGCATCGCCAGATAGGGGAGGCTAAACTGGTCGGTCTCCATCGGGTCGAGATGGCCCACGGTCGCGAGGACGCGGCGGCGCCCCTCGGGCGAGAGCGCGGCGACCTGGACGACGGTCGCCACGTATTCGTGGGCGAGCAGGGGCACGCGGCGCCCGGGGTCGCCGTGGACCAGCAGGAAATGCGCGGTCTCGTGGGCGACCAGGCTGCGATAGTGCTCCTCGAAGGCGAGGGTCTCGAGCGCGCCCGCCGCGGCGAGCTCGCGCCGGCACTCCCCGGGCTCGGTCAGGTGGATGCGGTCGGTCGCGGCGTCGTAGAGCCCGAAGACGTCGATGCCGCAGGGGTGGATGACCTGCGGGCGGACGAGGACATGGACCGCGCCCGGCGGCGCGAGCCCGCAGGCCGCGAAGAACCCCACCGCCCGCTCGATACCCTCGCAGATCAGGGACCGCGCCGCCGCCCCGCCCTCGACGGTGACCCGCCGGCCCGCGATCCCGCAGTCGTCCGCCACGGCCGGGCCCGCCGCCATGAGCGCCGCGAGGAGGAGCGCCGGTCTCACGCCCGCTCCTCCAGCCGGTCGGTCGCGGGCGGCGGCGCGACCGAGAGCGCCGTGATCTCGCCGTAGAGCTCGGGCGTCATCGCGAGATCCGCGGCGGCCAGCGCCGGCGCGAGCTGCTCGACCGAGCGCGCGCCGAGGATCGGCGCCGTGACCGCCGGGTGCGCCGCCGCCCAGGCGACCGCGAGCGTCACCGGATGCAGCCCGCGCGCCGCCGCGAGATCGGCGAGCGCGCCCGCCGTCTCGTGCATCCACGCCTCGGCGTAGCGCGCGCGATAGCGCGGGTTCTCGGCGAGCCGCCCCGCGGATCCCCCGCCGCGGTACTTTCCGGTGAGAAGCCCCCCGCCGAGCGGGCTGTAGGGGAACACGCCGATCCCCTCGGCCGCCGCCATCGGCAGGAGCTCGACCTCGGCCTGCCGCTTGACGAGGGAGTACATCGGCTGGATCGCCGCGAAGCCCGCCCAGCCGCGGCGCTCGGAGCGCCCGAGCCAGCGCGCGACCTGCCAGGCGGCGAAGTTGGACGCCCCGATCGCCAGCGCCTTGCCCGCCGTGACGGCGTCCTCGAGCGCGCGGAGCGTGATCTCGGGATCGGTCGCCGGGTCGAGCCGGTGGAGATAGAGGAGCTCCACCCGGTCGGTCCGCAGGCGGCGGAGGCTGCCCTCGATGCCCGAGAGCACCGCGCGCCGGCTGCCGTCGCCATGGGCCGCGCCGGGCGCGCCGTAGCCGCATTTGGTGGCCACCGTCACCGCGTCGCGCTCGTGGGCGATCAGCCGGCCGAGGATCTCCTCCGCCCGCCCGTCGGAATACATCTCCGCGCAGTCGAACACGTCGACGCCCGCCTCGCGGCAGGCGGCATAGAGCGCGGCCGCGGTCGCCTCGTCGGCCTCGCGCCCGAACGACATGGTCCCGAAGCAGAGCGCCGAGACCGCCATGCCCGTGCGTCCGACGCGCCGCCGCTCCATGGGGATCCTCCCGCTGCCGACGCATGAGACTAGGGCGCGGGGGGGCCTCGCCGCAACGGGGCGGGACATGGCGGCCCGGCCTGGAACGGCCTGTCCGGCGGCGGCACGCGCGCGGGCGCGCCACGGGCGGCGGTCCGGGCGCGGCCCGTGGCACGCCGGTTGCTTCTCCTATCGCCGTAGCGTTGGGCGTGACCCGAGTGGCGTTGGTCTTTTTCGTGGTGGCATCGCGTGGTGGCGTAACCGGCCGTGGGGACCGCGTGGTTTTACGGCGCTTGAGTTCCTGAGTTTTTATCAGGCGGCGGCAACGCCGCCTGACGATTTTCGGGCCGGCCGCACGCCGCCCGCGCCTCTGTTTCCGGATCGCGCTTCGCCACCGGGCCGATGCAATTCGCATTGCGGATTGCCAAAGCGCGCGGCGCCGGCAGCCCGTCCGTGCGGAGCGCACCCGAATCTGGTAGGCTCCGATCCGGGGACACAATCCAGACAGAGGAGCCTCAGGGCATGAAGCGCAACGGGGGACTGGCCGCGGCGATCGCCACGGCCGCGGCCATCGGCATGGCCGCCGGCACGGCCGACGAGGCACGGGCGCAGGACGGCCGGCTGGCCGTCGAGCTCAACAAGTTCGAGGATGTCGAGGCGGGCTGCCGCAGCTTCTTCCTGTTCCGCAACCAGACCGAGATGGCGCTCGAGGCGTTCGAGATGTCGCTCGCGATCCTGTCGGCCGACGGCGTGATCGACCGGCTTCTGACCATCGACGCCGCGCCGCTGCCCGCCGGGCGGACGACGCTCAAGCTCTTCGAGATCCCCGAGACCAGCTGCGACGCCATCGGCGAGGTCCTGCTGCACGACATCGCCGCCTGCCGTCCGCAGAACGCCGAGGAGGTCGACTGCTTCGCCTTCCTCGACCTCGCCTCGCGGACCGCGGCGCCGCTGGTGAAGTAGGGTCGCGCCATGCTCGATCAGGTGCTCGGCTGGTTCGAGGACGGCGGGCCGATCGTCTGGCTCCTCGCGGTGGCGTCGGTCTATTCGCTGGCGCTGATCGTCATGAAGCTGGTCGATCTCGCGGGCGTGCTCGGCGGCGCGCGGGAGCGGGCCGAGGCGCTGCGGCTCTGGGGCGAGGGCCAGCGGAGCGAGGCGGTCGGCCGGGTCGGCACCCGCCGTCCGGCGGACCGGGTGCTCGGCCACGCGATGGCGGGCCTCGTCGCCGAGACCCCCGAGGAGCCGCTGGAGCGCGAGCTCGAGCGCCGCGGCAACGAGGAGCTCGAGCGTCTGCGGCGGCATCTGCGCACGCTCGAGGTGATCGCGATGGTCAGCCCGCTGCTCGGCCTCCTCGGCACCGTGCTCGGGATGATCCAGTCGTTCCAGGAGCTCGAGCTCGCCGGCGGCTCGGCCAACGCGGCCGTGCTCGCGGGCGGCATCTGGCAGGCGCTCCTGACCACCGCCGCCGGGCTCATCGTCGCGATCCCGGCCGCCATCGCCGCCAACCTGCTCGGCGCCAAGGTCGACCGCGTCGGCCACCAGATCGAGGACGCGGTGGCCGCGCTGCTCGCCGCCGAGCACGCCGCGCCCGAGGCGAAGGAGGCGGCGTGAAGCTCTCGAGCGTGCGGACCGGCGCGGCGGTGATCCCGCTGACGCCGCTCGTCGACGTGATGCTGATCCTGCTCGTCTTCTTCATGGTGACATCGACCTATCTCGATCTCGACATGATCCCCGTGGGGCCCGAGGCGGCGGAGGCGCCGGCCGCGCCCCAGGCCGGCGGCGCCGGGGGCGATCGCGGCGCGACGCTCCTCCTCCGGATCTCCGCCGACGGACGGGCGGTGCTGCGGGGCCGGCCGCTCGACGGCGCGGCGCTCGAGGCGGCGCTCATGGCCGAGGCCGGCCGGCCGCTCCTCGTGCTGCCCTCGGCCGCGGCCACCGCGCAGGATCTCGTCACCGTGATGGAGGCGGCCGCCCGGGCGGGCGTGACCGACGCGCAGATCGTCCGGGTCGAGGGAGAGGGCCCGTGAAGCTCGCCCGCCCGCCGCGCCGCCACCCGCCCGAGACCATCGTGGCGCTGATCGACGTGATCTTCTTCCTGCTCGTGTTTTTCATGCTGGTGGGGCGGATGGACGCGACCGCGCCCTTCGAGGTGATGCCGCCGGTCGCGACCGTCGGCGCGCCGATGCCCAAGGGCGGCACCACCGTCAGCGTCGGCGCCGACGGCCGGCTGGCGCTCGACGGGGTCGAGATGGACCGGGCCGAGCTGGTGGCGGCGGCGGCCGGGGCCGAGAGCCCGGTGATCCGTGTGAACGCCCATGCGCAGGCCCGGCTGCGGGTGCTGATGCCGCTCGTCGCCGATCTCGAGGCGATCGGCGGGCGGGAGGTGGTGCTGGTGGTCACGCCGGGGGGCGCATGAGCGGGCCGGTCCGCGTCGCGGCGGCCGTCGCGGCCTCGCTCCTGCTGCACCTTGCGGCGGCGGTGCTGCTGACGCTCGCGCTCTGGCCCGAGCGCGTGCCCCCGCCCGAGCGGATCGAGGCGCGGATGCGGATGACCGCGGCCGAGGTTCCGAGCAGCCGCGCCGAGGCGTCGGCGGCCGAGGGCGAACGCGCCGGGGAGGCGGACGCCGCGCCGCCCGCCGTGGCCGGGGCCGCGGTCCGCGCCGAGCGCGCCGTCGCGGCCGA
>CAZWDE010000266.1:0-5005 GCA_964632555.1 uncultured Limibaculum sp. | reverse complement strand
CGCGCGGCGGTGCCTTCCGAGGATCGCGCGCGCGACGGAGGCCCGGCGGATGGCGACCGGGCGCGAGCGGGATCGGCGATCGGCCGACGATACGAAACCGTGCCCCGCCGGCTTGCCGGAGCTGCGGCGGGGCCGGACACGCGGCTCCGGCCCGCCGCAGGGCGGTCACTGGAAGTAGGTGCCGAGGTCCGGGGACAGCTGCACCTCGTAGCCGGGCAGCGCCTCGCCCGGATCGTAGGGGCGGCTCTGGCGCCGGCGGTCGCGTTCGAGCCGGCGCGCGCGGGCCTCGGCGGCGGCGGCCCGGCGCTCGGCCTCCTCGGCGCGGCGCTCGGCCTCGCGCAGCCGCGCCGCGGCCTCGGCCTCGGACACCGCCCGGTCGGCCCGCGTCGAGGCGGGCTGGACCAGCCCGCCGAGGACGCCGCCGTCCTCGCCGCCGTAGAGCGTGAGCGCGCCGTCCTCGCCGCTGAAGAGCCCCGGCGGGCAGTCGCGGCAATCGTCGTTCGAGGTGAATTCCTTCGGCTGGTAGCCCTCGCAGCCGGCGAGGCCGAGGGCGAGCGCGAGGCCGAGCGCGGCGGCGGCGCGGCGAGGGCGGGCCGAGTGATCGGTCGTCATGAGCTTCGTCTCCGTTGAACCCTGCGGCCGCCCCGGAGCCCGGGCCCCGAGGCGGCCGCCGTCATCGAGGTCGCGCGCGGCCTCAGAAGCGCACGCGGGCGCCCGAGAACACCACGTAGAGCGCGTCCGGGTCGGCGATGCTGAGCCCGTCGCTGTCGAACAGGTCCTGCACGTCGTAGTAGCGGAAGCCGAGATAGGCTTCCATGCTGAGCGGGCTGATCTCCTGCACCACGCCGCCGCCGACCGACTGGCCGAGCGGCAGCTCGCCGTCCGGCGCCGCGAAATCGTCGTTGTTGCGGCCGCGGAAGTAGTCGATCGAGAAGCGCGTCTCGCCGAAGTCGAAGAAGTCCTCGCGATAGCCGAGCTTGCCGTAGAAGAAGGTGGGATCGTCGGTGTCGCCCTCGTCGAGGTTCTGGATGCCGCCGGCGAGCGTCAGGTTGAGGCCGAAGGGCGCCAGCGTCGAGACCGAGCCGTGATAGGTCTCGGCGTCCTCCTCGCCCCGGATGCCGAAGGCGGCCTCGGTCTCGAAGCCGGCGAACTCGCCGCCGTAGAAGATCGCGCCGTCCGGCCGGATGCGGTCGTCCTGGCGCGCGGCGACGGCGGCGCTGACGCCGAAGAAGGACGGCGTGTCGTAGCGGATGCGGCTCGTGCGCTCGCCGTCGAGGTTGACGAAGAAGTCGTCGACCTCGGGGATCTCCTCGAAGCCGGGCGTCGAGGAGCTGAAGGGCAGGCCGCCCGCGATGTCGTCGACGTCCGACTCGGCGATGCAGCATCCGGTGCCGGAGAGGTCGACCTCGGAGACGCTCTCGGTCGCGATGTCGCTGAAGCCGATCGCGAAGGCGCCGAAGCGGTCGTGCTCGATGTACCAGGTGGCGTCGCGCAGCGACAGGAAGTCGTCCTCGCCCGCGTTGGTGCCGACCGGGCCGTCGTCGTCGAAGCTGATCTCGTCGGTGCTGTTCACCTCGAAGCTCGCCTCGAGATAGACGCCGGAGGTGAACTCGCCGAACTCGGCCTCGCCGCGAAAGCCGAAGCGCGAGCCCGAGTTGTCGTTGTCGGCGATGAACACCTTGCTGTCGTTGCCGTTGTCGGCGAACAGCACGGCCTGGTTGATGCGGCCCGAGAGCTCGAGGGTGATCGGGCTGCGGTCCGGCACCACGCGCGGCTCGGGGATCTGCTCGATCACCTCGTTCTGCTGCGTGACCTGGCCCTCGAGCTCGTTGATGCGGGCGGTCAGGCGGGCGAGCTCGTCGCGCAGCGCCTGCAGCTCCTGCGCGGCGGTCTGCGCCGCGGCGCTGGTGGCGAGGAGCGAGACCGCGATCGTGGCGGCCGAGGCGGTGGCGAAAACGGTGGCGCGGATACTCATCTTGGTGTCCCCCAAGGCTTTGGCGGCTTTCGCTGACGCCGCCGGTTGTCGTGTCGGCAGAGGGCGTCCGGCCGCGTCGCGCGCCCGGGCGAGGCTCGGCGGGCGAGCTCAGTCGGTGAGGCGGTCGAGGGCGGCGTCGACCTCGGCGCCGGTGCCGGCCCAGACGGCGACCTGGCGGTTGTAGACGAGGCGCACCTCGTCCCCGGTCTCGACGACCGGCGCGTCCTGGCCGAGCGGGATCAGCTCGTAGCGCACCTGCTCGGGGCGCATGCCGCGATCCTCGAGCGCGCGCTCGACGGTGGCGGCGCGCCGCTCGGAGAGCGCGACATTGGTCTCGGTGGAGCCGACGGTGTCGGCCCGGCCGACCACCACCACCGCCTCGGGCTGCGCGGCGGCGAGCACCCGGTGGATCGAGTCGAGCACGGGGTCGGACCACTCGTTGAGCCCCGCCTCGCCGAACTCGAAGAGCACCACGCCCTTCATCCGCAGGTCGTCGCGAAAGCCGAGCACGTCGCGGATGCGGTCGATCTCGGCCGTGAAGAAGTCCCGGCAGGTGCGCCCGGCGGCCGTCGCGCCCGCGCCGAGGGCGGTGGCCCAGCAGTCGTACTTGACCTGCGCGTTCGCCGCGGCACCGGGGAGGTAGACGGCCGCGCCGCCGTTCAGCACCTGCAGCAGCGTCGCGTGGCCGGCCGCGAGGGCGGCGGAGGCCTCCTCGTCGCCGATCTCGAGCGCGGCCGGCTCGATCGGGGCGAAGGCGACGCCGTTGCGCGCCTGCTCGGCCTTCGCCTTGAACTCGGCGGTCGCCTCGGGCGCGCGCTCGGCGAAGGGGTTGGAGAAGCTGCCATAGGCGATCGCCAGCTCCTCGGTGAAGCTGCGCGCCTTGCGGAGCGGCGACAGCGTCGGGTCGACGTGCTGGCTGCCGGTCGGGGTGCTCTGGGCCGGGGCGTGCGCGGGGACCGAGGCGGCGAGCAGGGCGGCGATGACGAGCGGTCGCATCGATGATCCTCCGGTGGCGGGTCAATCAATCGGCACTTGGCTGCCAGCGCCGGTCGTCATGATGCGCCGCAACCACGCCCACCCTGCGAGAATCCGCGGTCGAGTCCAATCAATTCGGAAGTTGTTACAATTGTTTTACATAAGCTGTACTTCGTGAAACTCGAAGATACCGCGATTCGCGCGATCTGCCCGATCACGATTTCGGATCGGGAGGAAAAAAGAATCGGCGCGTGTCATGAAATCGAGGTGGAAATCGTCACGAATCGCTCGATTCGCCCGATCGGGCCGCCCCGCCACCAGGGGGGCCATGGCCGGCGCGCCGGCGGCGCCCGATCCGCCGCGCGCGGCCCGCCCGGATTGACAGCCCGGCGACGCCCCTCTCAATAGGAGGCCGGTCTGGGGAGGGGGCAGTGTTCGTTCGGGGACCAACGGCTCTGCCGGGCCAGCGCATCGGTCTGCTCGGGGGGTCGTTCGACCCGCCGCACGAGGGCCATCTGCACATCACGCTCTGGGCGCTGAGGAGCCTCGCGCTCGACCGCGTGTGGTGGCTCGTCTCGCCCGGCAACCCGCTCAAGCCCACCGGTCCGGCCGAGATCGACCGCCGCGTCGCGGCCTGCCGCCGGCTGGTCCGCCACCCGCGGGTCGTGGTGACCGACTACGAGCGCCATCTCGCCAGCCCCTACACCGCCGACACGCTGCGCCAGCTCTCGCGGCGCTATCCCGGCGTGCGCTTCGTCTGGCTGATGGGCGCCGACAACCTCCGCACCTTCCATCGCTGGGAGAACTGGAAGTGGATGCTGGAGCATTTCCCGATCGGCGTGCTGGCGCGTCCCGGCGAGCAGCTGCGCGCGGGGCTCTCGCCGGCGGCGCGGCTCTTCGCGCCGTGGCGGCTGCCCCAGCAGTCCGCGCAGGCGCTCGGCCGGCGCGCACCGCCCGCCTGGGTGCTGCTGACCGGGCCGATGTCGGCCGCCTCCTCGACGGCGATCCGCCGCCGCGGCGACTGGCCGTGACGCGGCGACCGGCTGCGGCCGGCGTTGCGGGCGCGCCCGCCCCCCGGTACCCTTGAGCGGCGGGAGGGGCGGCGATGCGGACGACACGACGACAGGTGATCGGCGGCCTCGCCGCGGGTCTCGCCATGGCGCGCGGCGCGGCGCTCGCCGGCGCGCCGACGCGCGCGCCGGCGCCGGCCCCGCGGCCGGTCGCGATCTCGGCGCTCGAGGGCGAGGCGATCGCCGAGCGCCTCGCGCCCAGCGGGCTGAACGGGTGGCTCGTCGCCGATCTCGCGACCGGCGAGCCGCTCGAGGCGCGGGCCGCCGATCTCGGCTTCGCCCCCGCCTCGGTCGCCAAGCTGCCGACCGCGCTCTTCGCGCTCGACCGGCTCGGTCCGGCGCACCGTTTCGTCACCGAGGTCGCCGCGACCGGGCCGCTCGAGGGCGGCCGGGTGCGGGGCGATCTCGTGCTCTCGGGCGGCGGCGATCCGGAGCTCGACACCGACGGCCTCGGCCAGATCGTCGACGCGCTCGCCCGCGCGGGGATCCGCGGCGTCGACGGGCGGTTCGTGGTGGTCGACCGGGCGGTCGTGCGGGTGAGCGAGATCGATCCCGGCCAGCCGGTCGACATGGCCTACAACCCGGCGGTCTCGGGCCTCAATCTCAACTTCAACCGGGTGCGCCTGCGCTGGGGCCGGGCGGCGGGCGGCGGGGTGTCGCTGAGCGCGGCGGCGGGCCGTCTCGACCCGCCGGTCGAGCGCATGGCGGTGCAGACCGTGAGTGGCGCGGCGCCGGCCTACGCCCACCGCACGGTCGAGGGGCGCGAGGTGTGGAGCCTCGCCGCGGGGGTGCTGCGCGGCACGGGCGAGCGCTGGCTGCCGGTGCGCCGGCCCGCGCTCTACGCGGGCGACGTCTTCCGTGTGCTGGCGCGCGCCCGCGGCATCGAACTGCCCGAGCCCGAGGTCGCCCCGATGCCGCCCGGCGCGCGGCCTCTCGCGCGGCGCGAGAGCCGGCCGCTGCCGGAGATCCTGCGCGACATGCTGCG
>CAZWDE010000265.1:0-5026 GCA_964632555.1 uncultured Limibaculum sp. | reverse complement strand
TCCGGCGCGCCTCGGCCGCCGCGTCGGGCGTCACGGCGTCCGGGGTTTCGACGAGGTCGCGCACGATCAGCTCGTCGCCCTCGGCATAGGTGTGCTGGAAGTTGGTGATGCTGTCGACGCGGCGCACGAGCGGCAGCCGCCAGACCGCCTCGGTCAGCTCCCCGATCGCGGCGAGCACCCGTGGCGCGAAGACGTCGCCGCCCTCCGGCGTGACGACGATCATCAGGTTGTCGTCCTTGGCGAAGCGCTGCTCGAAGAGATCGAGCGCCTGCCGGTCCGGGTTCTCGGGCGCGAAGAAGATCCGCGCCGAGGGGTCGGGCGGCCAGATCGTGTCGATCCGCGCGACCGACAGCGCGACCAGCGCGAGCGTCGTGAGCACCCAGGCCCAGCGGTTGCCGACGATCAGCTCGGCGAGGCGCGCGGCGAGCCGCGGCGCGGCGGCCCCGTCCGCGTGCCGGTCCGGCCGGGGGGTGGAGGATGCGTCGTTCGCCAAGGCGGGTCTCCTGTCGATGGGCGCGGCCTGCGCCGCCCCGTGAACGATGACGGGAAAATTCACCGCTCATCCGACAGTGTCAACGCGTGAACCGTGAATTTTTCATGAATGCTTAATCAACCGCAGGCAGATTTGGCCTTGCGCGCGGCCCGTCTCCGGGGGCAAAGGGGACGGTGAGGCGGCGCATGATGGCGCGGGCCGCACAGTGTCGCCCCAATGCGGTCATGCTGGGCGAGCAATGTCGCGTCGAGAGGCAGGCTCCGCCTGCGCATGCGTGACCCGTGGCGCCCGTGAGCGCGAGAGGACGAGACCGGATGAATGTGAGACTCGAGAGCCCCGTCGCCCCGCCGAAGCGCATGATCCCGCATCCGAAGCCGCCGATGACCCTGGCGGAAACGGGGCTCGACCCGGAGTTTCTGGCCGACCTGCTGATCAAGACGATCTACCGGCTCAACCTCGCGGTCCCGAGCGAGATGTCGGAGGCGCTGAAGCTGCCGGTGCCGCTGATCGAGAAGCTGATCGAGATCGCCGCCGACAAGCGCCTGATCGAGACCAAGGGCCAGCTCGGCGCCAGCCTGATCGCCGAGATGAACTACCAGCTCTCCGGCCGCGGCCGCGAATGGGCGCTCGAGGCGCTGGCGCAGAGCGAGTATGTCGGCGCCGCGCCGGTGCCGGTCGACATGTTCTCGCACCAGGTCAAGAAGCAGTCGATCCGCGGCGAGATCCTGACGCGCGAGTCGCTCGAGCGCCAGTTCACCCATCTCACCATGCCCGACGCGCTGACCGACCAGATCGGCCCCGCCGTCAACTCGGGCCAGTCGATCCTGCTCTACGGCCCGCCGGGCAACGGTAAGTCCTCGATCGCCGAGGCGGTGGCCGCGGCCTACGAGGACTACGTGTTCATCCCCTACGCGCTCGAGGTCGACAAGCAGATCATCACGCTCTACGACCCGACCGTGCACCGCCGCCTCGGCGAGAGCTCGCGCGAGAGCGGCGGCGGCATCCGCCACGACCGCGCCTACGACGACCGCTACGTGCGCTGCAAGCGCCCGGTCGTGATCACCGGCGGCGAGCTTTCGCTCTCGATGCTCGATCTCTCCTATTCGCCGGTCAGCCGGATCTACGAGGCGCCGATCCAGCTCAAGGCCTGCGGCGGCGTCTTCGTGGTCGACGACTTCGGCCGCCAGCAGACCAGCCCGCAGTCGCTGATCAACCGCATGATCATCCCGCTCGAGAACAACAAGGACTATCTGGCGCTGCAGACCGGGCGCAAGTTCCAGATCGTGTTCGACGCGCTGGTGGTGTTCTCGACCAACATCAATCCGCAGGAGCTGGTCGACGGCGCGGCGCTGCGGCGTCTGCGCTACAAGATCCTCGTCGACAGCCCGAATCTCGAGACCTTCGTCGACATCTTCAGCCGCGCGGCCGAGCGGGCCGGCATGGTGCTGACCGAGGACATCCTCTCCTTCGTGCTGTTCGATCTCTACGAGAACGAGGAGGGCGCGAAGTTCCAGGCCTTCCACCCGCGCTTCCTGATCGACCAGACGCTGGCGATCTGCACCTACGAGGGCACCAAGCCCGAACTCCGCGAGGACTATCTGCGGCGCGCCTGGCGCAACCTCTTCACCGAGCACTGAGTACACGGCAGCGATCGAGCAGCGACCGGCGGGGGCACGATGCGGGCCCCCGCCCCCCGTTTCAGGCGAAGAACCACGCGTCGGCCGTGTCGTCGTAGACGATGTCGTCGACGCCGACCGCGTTGCGCTGGTTCTCGTCCGAGCGGGCGAAGGCGATCAGCAGGTCGTCGGGCCCCGTGCCCGGGCGGTCGAGCACCGACAGCCAGAAATCGAGGCCCGGCAGGTCCGCCGGCCGATCGAGCACGTTCTCGTAGAGCCCGCGCACCAGCTCGCGGTCGGTCAGGAAGGCCGGGTTGCCCACGGTGCCGCGGAACTCGGGCGAGTCGAGGAACGAGTTGGCGATCTGGCGCAGCGTCAGCCCGCCCTCGAAGCCGTCGACCCAGAAGTTGAGCCCGCCGACATCCGCCGGACGGTCGAGCCCCGCCTCGTAGATCAGCGCGATCTCGCGCACCTCCGAGGGCAGCGCACGGCCCGGGTCCTCGAGCAGCACGCCCACCTCGTAGAGGCCGACGCTGCCCGCCGCGCCCGCGACCTCGAGATAGTGAACCCCGGTGTAGCCGGCGACGAACGGGATGGCGGCGTCGAGCGTGCCCCCCACATCCTCGACGAAGCGAAGCTCGCGCCCGGTGTCGTCGAGCACCGCCAGCGTGGGATCGAACGCGCCCGTGCCGACGACGCCGAGGCTGTAGTCCGACCCGGCCTCCAGCACCACGCGGTAGAGATCGACATCCGCCGCGCCGTCGATCCGGCCGGGAAGGACGAGCCCCGCCTCGATCGGCGCCGCGCCGGCCAGCGTGTCGCCCACCGCGTCGCCGGGCGGAGGGGCCGGGCCCGCCTCGGCGAGGCGGAGCTCGTAGGCCCCGCTGCCGCCGAAGGTCTCGTCGGACACGGTGAGCACGTGGAAGCCCGACTGGACCGGCTCGAAGACGAGGCCGGCCACGTCGCCGGTCGCGGCCGCGTCGGCCACCACGGCGCCGCCGGGCGCCTGAACCTGCAGGAACGGCAGGAGCGTGCCGTCGAGGGCCGTCAGGTCGATGGCGTAGGCGCGGTCGCGCTCGAGCCAGGCCGTGAACCAGTCGATGTCCGCGGGCGTCTCGATCACCTCGACCACCGGCGCCTCGGTCGCGATCCCGCCCGCGCTCGCGAGCGTCTCGCCCACGATGTCGCCCGACGGCGGCGGGATCTGCGGCGGCGCGACCTCCTCGATCACCAGCGCATAGGGCGCGAGCGGGCCCGCCATGCCCCCGACCTCGCCGGGCTCGAGCGCGAAGGCCGTGTCGACCTCGAAGAGAAGCGTCACCGGCCGGTTGCCCGCCTCGACGATCAGCGCCGGCGCGTCGCCCGGACCGCTCTGGTCGTCGCGCACCACCCGCTCGAGGAAGGGCGTGTCGAAGAGGCCGAGCGTGGTGTCGGCCGGGCTGTCGACCGTGATGCGGTAGCTGCGGGCGGGCTCCGGCTGGAAGAGGAAATAGTCCTCGTCGTCGCCGAACTCGAAGGCGCCCAGCGTCTCGCCGAGCGTCGCGGTGCGGACGCCCTCGCGCCGCAGGTCCCCGATGCCGAGGCTCGCCTGGATCGTCATCGCCGTCCCCCTTGGGCCCGCGCGGCGGGCGCCGCCGCTCTATCCGGTCTCTGCCACGCGCCGCGGCTCCCGTTCCGGCGCGCTCAGTCGGTCGGCGGCGCGTCCGCGAGATGGGCGGTCAGACGGGCGGTCAGCGCCTCGATGCGCTCGGCGGCGGCGTGGATCCGGCTGACCCGCGCGCTGTCCTCGGCGTCGAAGAGATCCCGCGCCCGCGCCGCCCCGGCGCCGTCCACGGCCTCGGCGAGCGCGCGCTCGGCCGCCTCGGCGCGCTCCTCCGCCTCGGTGAGCGCGGTCTCGGCGCTGTCGGCGCGGGCCTCGGAGCGGGCGAGCGCCTGCTCGAGCGCGGCGATCCGCTCCTCGACCTCGGGCGGCATCGCCGCCGGCGCCTCGGCCGCCCTGTCGGCCATGGTGAGCGCCACCATCAGCAGCAGGCGGCCCTCCTCGGCCGGCATCCGCAGTCGGCGCTGCAGCGCCGTCGCCTCGGCGTCGAGCGCCGCCGCCAGCCGGCGCAGATGCGGCTCCTCGCCGTCGGCGCAGGAGAGGCGGTAGGCGCGCCCCGCCACCTCGACCGTCACGTCAGCCATGGCTCTTCACCTCCGGCATCAGCGCGCGCAGGTCGTCGAGCGCCGCCTTGACGGCGGCGGCGGCCTCGACGCGCAGCTCGGCGTCGCGCGCGGCCGCCGCGCGCAGCTCGGCGTTCTCCTCGGCCAGACGGCTCGAGACCTCCGTCGCCTGCGCCATCGCCGCTTCGCCGTCGAGCGCGGCGATCAGCACCGTCTCGAGCGCGGTCACCGCGGCCTCCAGCCTCTCGAGGGCTCCGCCGAGCTCGCTCATGCGCGCCTCTCCCCGCCTCCGTTGCCTCGTGTCGCGGGCGCGAATCGCCCGTTCTCGCCCTGTCCTGCAGGACTACCGCGTCGCCCCGGGCCCGTGCAACGCGGGCCCCGGCCTTGACCCGCGGGCCGCGGCCCACGCATTGTGCGCCCGCATCGGCCAGGGGCCGGGGCAGCGCCGCCCCCGGCCGCGCCCCGCCCGCTCTGAGAAGGGGAACCCGCGTGAACATCGAGACGATCAGGGTCGCGGACGAGCGGCGGTTCCGGATGGCGAACGCGCTCCGGGTGCTCGCGATGGACGCGGTGATGGCGGCGAAGTCCGGCCATTCGGGGATGCCGATGGGGATGGCCGACGTGGCGACCGTGCTCTTCGACGCGCATCTGCGCCACGATCCCGCCCGGCCCCGCTGGTACGACCGCGACCGCTTCGTGCTCTCGGCCGGCCACGGCTCGATGCTGCTCTACGGCCTGCTGCACCTCACCGGCC
>CAZWDE010000264.1:0-5034 GCA_964632555.1 uncultured Limibaculum sp. | reverse complement strand
GGAGCGCCGTACCCCGCCCGTCGCCGAGGATCTGCACCTCGATATGGCGGGGCAGCTCGAGATACTTCTCGAGATAGAGCGCGCCGTCGCCGAAGGCCGCCACCGCCTCGGCGCGGGCCTGCGCCATCGCCGGGCCGAGCGCGTCCGCGTCGCGCGCCACTTTCATGCCGCGCCCGCCGCCGCCCGCCGCCGCCTTGACGAGCACCGGATAGCCGATGGCCTCGGCGACGGGCGCGGCGTCCTCGAGGCTCTCCACCGCCCCCTCCGAGCCGGGCACGCAGGGCACGCCGAGCGCCTTCATCGTCTCCTTGGCGCGGATCTTGTCGCCCATCAGGCGGATGTGCTCGGCCGAGGGGCCGATGAAGGTGATCCCGTGCTC
Source organism: uncultured Limibaculum sp. (assembly GCA_964632555.1). Taxonomy (GTDB): domain Bacteria; phylum Pseudomonadota; class Alphaproteobacteria; order Rhodobacterales; family Rhodobacteraceae; genus Thermohalobaculum. The sequence continues at coordinate 4,655 of CAZWDE010000264.1, read as the reverse complement.
GGCGACGATCTGGGCGAAGGCGGCGTTCTCGGCGAGGAAACCGTAGCCCGGGTGGATCGCCTCGGCGCCCGTGATCTCGCAGGCCGACAGGATCGCCGGCTGGTTGAGGTAGGACTGCGCGGCCGGGGCGGGGCCGACGCACACGCTCTCGTCGGCGAGGCGCACATGCATGGCGGTCGCGTCGGCGGTCGAGTGGATCGCCACCGTCTGGATGCCCATCTCCTTGGCGGCGCGGTGGATGCGGAGCGCGATCTCCCCGCGGTTGGCGATCAGGATCTTCGAGAACACCGGCGTCTCCCGCCCGTCACGCGATCAGGAAGAGCGGCGCGCCGTACTCGACCGGCTCGGCGTTCTCGACGAAGATGCGCCGCACCACGCCGGCCCGCGGCGCAGGGATCTGGTTCATCGTCTTCATCGCCTCGATGATCAGGACCGTCTGGCCCTCGCTCACGCTCTCCCCCAGCTGCACGTAGGGGTCGGCGCCGGGCTCGGGCGAGAGATAGGCCGTGCCGACCATCGGCGAGGTGACGGGCTCGCCCTCCTCGCGGATCTCGGCCGCCGCGGCGTCCTCGGGCGGCGCGGTCACGACGGCGGGGGCGGCGGGCGCGACCGGCACGGGGGCCACCGCCGGCGCGGCGGCGGGCATCGGCGCGGCGTCGCGGAAGCGGCGCGTGAGGCGCACCTTCAGCTCGTCGTCCTCGCCGTATTCGCGCTCGACCTCGATCTCGGCGAGGTCGTGGGCCTCCAGCACCTCGGCGAGGGCGCGGATGAACGCGATGTCGCGCTCGGTGTCTTTGCTCATTCTCGTCCTCGCGCCGCGCCCCGCGGCCGACGGCGCCGGCGCGGCGTCCCGTCCGGGTCACGTGAGCGGCATATACCCCCGGAGCGGCCGGGCTCCAAGGGGGCCGGCCGGATCGCGTCGAGGGACGCGGGTCAGTTGGCGGCGCCGCTCACCTCGTCGACGAGCGCGAGCATCTCCTCGAGCGGCATGAAGCCGCGCAGGATGCGGTCGCCGAGCACGAAGCTCGGCGTGCCGCTCAGCTCGAGCGCCTGCGCGAGGCGCAGGTTGGCCTCGAGCCGGGAGCGGATCTCCTCGCTCTGGGCGCGCGCCTTGAGGGCGGCGATCTCGTAGCCCACCTCGTTGGCGATGCGGTAGGACGCGGCCTCGGTCAGGTTGCCGCGATAGGCCATGAGCGCGTCGTTGAGCGCCCGGTAGCGCGACGGGTCGATGTCGAGGGCGGCCATCGCCATGCGCCCCGCGGTCACGCTGTCGGGCCCGAGGATCGGCCATTCCTTGACGACGAGGCGCAGATCGGGGCGGCGCTCGAGCAGCTCGGCCACGATCGGATGCGCCCGCTTGCAGAAGCCGCAGCGGTAGTCGGAGAACTCGACGAGGGTGATCTCGCCCTCGGGGTTGCCGCCCACCCAGGAATGCGGGTCCTCGAAGAGCGCCTCGGCATGGCGCGCGACGCGGTCGGCGTCGGCCACCTCGGCGGCCGCGTTGCGCCGCGCCTCGAGCACCTGCATCGCCTCGATGATCAGCTCGGGATTGTCGAGGATGTAGGCGCGGATCTCCGCGCGCAGCGCCTCGCGCAGCTCGGGCTCGAAGGGGCTCTGCCGCGTCTCGGCCGGGGCCTCGGCGCCCTCGGTGGCGGGGCCGGCGGTCTGGGCCGAGGCCGCGAGCGGCAGGGCGAGCGCGAGGGCGATGGCGCGGAAATGGCGGATCATGACGGGTCTCCCATGGATCGCGGCGGCGGCGCGGTCAGCGCTCGTCGCCCTCGGTGTCGAGAACGAGAATGTCGTTGGCCCGCAGCCAGCCGGGCGAGCCCTCGGGCAGCAGCCGCGCGGCGCGGCGGGCGTGCAGCACGGCGTCCTCGCTGCGGCCGGCGAGCGCGAAGCGTTCCGCGGTGGCGAGCGTCGCCATCCCCTGATCGCCGGCGCGCGAATAGGCGACGGCCAGATCGCGGAGCGCCGTCGGGTCGGCCCGGTCCCGCGCGCGGGCCTCCTTGAGGATCTCGAGCGCCTCGCGGTCGGCCTCGGGCGTGCCGAGCGCGAGAAGGGTGCGCCCGAGCCCGGCCATGAGGAGCGTCTCGTCGGGCGCGAGCGCCACCGCGCGCCGGTAATACGGCACGGCGTCGGCGGCGCGGCCCGACTCGTGCAGGATCTGGCCCTTGAGCTCGAGATAGTAGGGATCCTCGGGGCGCTCGGCGATCAGCCGGTCGACCGTGCGCACGGCGTCCGAGGGCGCCGGCAGGCGGTGCAGCGCGATCGCCTTGCGGTAGAGCGCGAGCTCGTCCTCCGGTTCCCCCTCGAGCCGCGACAGCACCCGGCGCGGGGGGTCGAGGAACCCCTCGAGCTTGGCGCGCATCCGGGCGTGCCAGTAGTCGCGCTCCGGGTCGCGCGGCGTCGGCTCCGCCTCGGCCGCCTTGCGCTCGACGAGTTGCAGACGCTCGGTGGAGAGCGGGTGCGTGAGCACATAGGGATCGGTGTTGCCGATGGTGAACACCTCCTGCCCGCGGAAGCGCTCGAGGACCTTGAGGAGCCCCTCGGGCCCCACGCCCGCGCGCTCGAGATAGCGGAGCGCCGCCTGGTCGGCCGCCGCCTCCTCGCCGCGGTTGAAGCTGAGGAAGCGCCGGGTGAGCGCGGCCTGCGAGCCGGCGGTCACGGCGGCGCCGAGCTGCGGGCTCGCGATCGCGGCCGCGATGCCGGCCAGCACGCCGAGCAGCGCCGGGCCCTGCGCCTCGCGCACGCCGATCGCGCGGCGCGCCAGATGCCCGCCGGCGATGTGGCCCGCCTCGTGCGCGATCACGCCCATCAGCTCCTCGGGCGTCTCGAGCTCGCTGAGGAGCCCGGTGTTGAGGAACATGTTGCGCCCGTCGGCCACGAAGGCGTTGAGCCGGCGATCCTCCAGCATCAGGATCTGGACGCTGCCGGGCGTGAGCCCGGCCGCGCGGAAGATCGGGTAGGACAGCATCCGGAGCGTTCGCTCGATCTCCGCGTCGCGCACCAGCGTCTGCGCCGGCGCGGGCAGGGCGGTGGCGATCGAGACGGCGGTCCAGGCGATGACGCCGGCGAGGCCGGCCAGCATGCGTCGCACGTCGCGCTCCCTTCTCGGTGAGCCGCGAGCATAGGGGCAGGGCGGGCGGCTCCGCAAGGCGCCTGCGGCTTCGCTCACGCGCCCGTCAGCGCGGCGGCGCGGCGGCGGGCGGGCTGGTCTCCCGGCTCCCGGCTCTGCTATGCGCCAAGGATCGCACAGAGAGGAGCCGCCCCCGTGAACCCGCCGCCGAAGCCGCCGATCCAGATCTCCCGCCGCAGCCGCACCGCGCCCTTCCACGCGCTCGACGTCTTCGCCGAGGCGCTCGCGATGGAGGAGGCGGGGCGGACGGTCATCCACATGGAGGTCGGCGAGCCGGCCTTCGGCGCGCCGCGGGCCGCGCAGGAGGCGATCATGGCGGCGATGGCGGAGGGGCGCACGCTCGGCTACACCGCCGGGCTCGGGATCCCGGCGCTCCGCGCGGCGATCGCCGGGCTCTACGCCCGGCGCCACGGGATCGAGATCGATCCCGGGCGCGTCGTCGTGACCACGGGCTCGTCGGCGGGCTTCCAGCTCGCCTTCCTCGGGCTCTTCGACCCGGGCGCGCGGGTGGCGATCGCCGATCCGAGCTACCCGGCCTACCGCAACATCCTGTCGGTGCTCGGGCTCGAGCTGGTCCGCCTCGAGGCGACGCTCGAGACGCGCTACCAGCCGACGCCCGAGATGCTCGAGGCGGCCGGCCCGCTCGACGGGCTCCTGATCGCGAGCCCGGCGAACCCGGCCGGCACCATGCTCTCGCGCGAGGCGATGGGGGCGCTCGCCGGCTATTGCGAGGCGTCGGGGATCGCGCTGATCGCCGACGAGATCTACCACGGCATCACCTATGGCGAGACGGCGGTCTCGAGCCTCGAGCTGACCGACGAGGTCGTGGTGATCAACAGCTTCTCCAAGTACTACACCATGACCGGCTGGCGGATCGGCTGGATGGTGGTGCCGGAGCGGCTGGTGCGCCCGATGGAGCGGCTGGCGCAGAACCTCTACATCTCGGCCAACCACGCGAGCCAGGTGGGCGCGGTGGCCGCGCTTTCCGAGGCGGGCGAGGCGGAGGCGGCCTCGCACATGGCCGACTACGCCACCAACCGCCGGCTGCTGATGCAGGCGCTGCCCGGTCTCGGCTTCGAGGACATCGCGCCCTGCGACGGCGGCTTCTACGTCTATGCCGGGACCGGGCGCCTCGCCGACGACAGCGCCGCGTTCTGCCGGGGGCTCTTGCGGGCCGAGGGCGTGGCGACGACGCCGGGGCTCGACTTCGACCCGGTGCGCGGCGGGCGCACGCTCCGGATCTCGTTCGCGCAGTCGCCGGACCGGATCGCGGAGGGGATCGCCCGCATCGCCCGCTACGTCGAGGCGGGCTGCCCGGCGGCCTGAGGGGCGCGCCGCCCGGCGCCTCGGCCCGCCCGGCGCGCGGGAGGGCCGGGCGGGCGCGGCCGGCTCAGAAGCCGAAGGACCACCAGCCGCGGCGCTTCGGCTTCGCCTCCGAGCCCGCCGGCTCGGCGGCGGCCGGGTCGGGCCGCCCGCTTGCGCCCGGATCGGTGTCCGACGGCGCGTCGTCCGAGCCGCG
>CAZWDE010000263.1:0-5038 GCA_964632555.1 uncultured Limibaculum sp. | reverse complement strand
GCGGCGCGGCGCTCAGCTCCTCGCGCACGATCCGGCGGATCATCTCCTCGAGCGCCGCCTCGTCGATCACCACCGCCTCGTCCTCGGCGGCGAGGTCGTGCGACACGCCGCCCGCGCGCGGGCCGGCGGAGGCCGGGCCGAGCTCGTCGGTGGGCGTCGTCCCCTCGTCCGAGAGCTTCGAGAAGTCGACCCGCATGTTGGGCGTCAGCGGCAGCGATTCGCCGCCGTCGGAGGCCGGCGCGGCGCGCGGCGCGGGCGCCGCGGTGCGCGGGCCGCCCGCCGCCCCGTCGCGGATCGGCGCGCCGAGCGGCAGCGGATCCTGCGGCTCGTTCTCCGGCTCCGGCAAGTCGTCGTAACCGTCCTTCTTCTCGGCGCCGATGATGCGGCGGATCGAGGAAAGGACGTCGTCCATGGATTTGCGGTTTCCGCCACTGCTGCTCATGGTTTCGGCCTTGTCGCTTAATTGCCCCGGTCGTCGCGCTCGGTTCCCCCCGTGGGCACTATTCCACACATCACGGGCGGTAGGAAAGCGACCAGACGGTGTCGTCGCTGGGGTCGTAGCCAAAATTGCGGTCGCGCACGGTCGCGTAGTAGTCGGCCGCGGGCGGCGGTTCGCCGATGTCGAGGCCGAGATGGTCGATCGTCAGGAGGCCCATCGCCGCCAGCAGCTGGTAGGCCGCGACGTATTCGTCGCGCTCGGCGTTGATCAGGCTGGCCCGGGCGTCGAGCACGTCGTCCTCGCTGTCGAGCACGTCGAGCGTCGTGCGCGCGCCGACCTTGGCCTCCTCGGTCACGCCCTCGAAGGCGAGCTGCGCGGCCCGCACCTCCTGGCGGCCCGCCTCGATCGAGGCGCGCGCGACGTCGAGGCTCGACCAGGCGACGCCGGTGTTGCGCACCGCGTCGCGCACCGCCGTCACGATGTCGGCCTCGGCGTTGTCGACCGCGGCCTGCGCCTGGCGCACCGCGGAGTAGTTGGCCCCGCCCGAGTAGAAGGGCAGCGTGATGTTGAGCCCGATCGAGGCCGCCCGGCTGCCGCCGAAACCGTCGCGCAGCTCGTCGAACTGGTCGAGCTGGCCGGTCAGCGAGACCTGCGGCAGCAGCGCGCCGATCGCCGCGCGCACGTCCGAGCCCGAGGCGTCGCGCTCGATCCGGGTGGCGATCAGCGTCGGCTCGTTGCGCACGGCGAGCTGGACCGCCGCGTCGAGGCTGTCGGGCAGGTCGGGGATCGGCGGCGGCGGCGCGAGCTCGGCGGGCGGGCGGCCCACCACGTCGGCGAAGTTCTCCCGGCTGATCGCGAGCTGGCCCTTGGCCGCGGCGAGCGTGCTGCGCGAGCCCGCGAGCGCGGCGCGCGCCTGCTCGACGTCGGTGCGCGTCACCTCGCCCACCTCGAACCGCTCCTGCGCGGCGCGGAGCTGCTCGGTGAGGACGCGCACGTTGTTCTCCGAGACCTCGAGCAGGAAGAGATCGCGGCGCACGTCGAGAAAGGCGGTGACGGCGTCGAGGATGACCGCCTGCTCGGTGGCGAGCAGCACCGCCTCCTCGGCGCGGATGCGCTTCTCCGCCGCTTCGGTGGCGTTGGCCACCTGCCCGCCGGTGTAGAGCGGCTGCGTCGCGGTCAGCGAGAGCGTCGTCGGGAACACCGCGTTGTTGTCGTTGATGTCGCTGTTGTTGATCTCGGCGTCGAGCCCGATGGTGCCGGTCACGTTGAGCCGCCCGCCGGCGCGCGCCTGCACCGCGCTCTCGGCCGCGATGCGGATGTCGGCGCGCTGCGCCGCCACGTCCGGGCTGTTGCGGTAGGCCTCGACGATGACGTCGGCGAGGCTCTCCTGCGCCATCGCCGGAAGCCCGGCCGCGAGCCAGACGGCCGCGGCCAGCGCGCAGCGGTTGAAGCTCACCATCCCCGTCATCCCCTCACTCTGGCCCTCTGCCCCGGTCCCCGGCGGCCCGTCCCGCGGTCCCGCCCCGCGCCGCCCGTCTCAGAAGCTGAAGGCCGCGGGGCGCTCGAACCCCGCGATCCGCGGCGCGTGCGCGTCGAACATGTAGCGGTCGGACAGCCCGGAGCCGCTCCGCGTCAGCACCCGGCACTGCGAGCGCCCGTCCTGCTCGACGATGGCGACGAGGCGCCCGCCGTCGCGCAGCTGGCCGGTCAGCGCCTCGGGCAGGCGCTGCACCGAGCCGCCGAGAAAGATCGCGTCGAAGGGCGCGTGCGCCGGATCGCCGAGCGTCGGGTCGGCGTGGCTCACCACGGCGTTGTCGATCTCCAGCGCGGCGATGTTGCTCTGCGCCTGCCCGGCGAGCGTCGCGTCGGGCTCGAGGGCGATCACCGCCTCGGCCATCCGGGCGATCAGCGCGGTGGAGTAGCCGGTGCCGGGCGCGATCTCGAGCACGAGGTCGGTCGGGCGGATCGCGGCCGCCTCCAGCATCTTGGCCAGCACCCGCGGCTCGAGCAGCGCGCGGCCCGGCGCGATCTCGATCTCGGCGCCGGCATAGGCGACGGCGCGGCGGTTGCGCGGCACGAAGCGCTCGCGCGGCGCCCAGAGCATCGCCTCGATGATCGGATAGCGCGTGACGTCCGCGGGTCGGATCTGGCAGTCGACCATCGCGGTCCGTGCGGCGTCGAAATCCGTCATCCGTCCTGTCCAGTTGCGGGCCCGCGGCCGGCGGGCGGAGCCCGCGGTCCGAGCCGGTGCGCCTTGGCTTGCCACAATCGCCCCGGCCGCGCAACACGGGGGGGCCCGACGCGAGGCCGCCGGGCGAGGGCACCCTCGTGATCGGCATCGGCACCGGGCGCTGCGGCTCGACGAGCCTCGCCCGGCTCCTCGACGCGCAGGAGGGCGCCGCGGTCACGCACGAGCACGCCCCCGTGCTCGGCCGGACGAGCCGGACGAGCGCCGATCGCGTCCACATCCGCCGCCTCCGCGAACAGCTGCGCCGCCACCGCCTCGCGGGCGATGTCGCGCACTGGTGGCTGCCGCGTCTCGAAGCGCTGGCGGAGGTCTTCCCGGCTCTGCGCGTGGTCGTGCTGAAGCGCGACCGCCAGGCGACCGTCGAGTCCTTCGCCCGGGTGATGGCCGGCGCCGGCGGGGCGACGCCCGTCTGGGGCGGCAACCGCGCGGCGATCGGGCCGCACGACATCTGGCGCAGCACCCATCCGCCGAGCGAGCCGATGGAGGTGCGCGAGGCGGTCGGGCGGTACCGGGACCGCTGCTACGACGAGGCGGAGCGCACGCTGGCCCGCAGCGGCCTCGCGCACCGGGCGGTCGCGACCGAGAGCCTCGGCGCGCCCGAGACCCAGCGCGCGGTGCTCGACTTTCTCGCGGTCCCGCGGGCGCGGCAGGTGCTGGTGGCCGATCTCCGCGAGAACGCCGGCACGATCCGCGACGGCCGCGGGCACCACCGGCGCGGGCGCGCGGGCGCGCGGGCGCCCACCGGGAACGCCTGTCGAACGCCCGGGCGCGCTCGGGCGCGATCGCCGCTTGACGGGCCGCGCCGGCGATCCTAGTGCTGACGGCCTGCGGCGACGTGGCGGAGTGGTTACGCAGCGGACTGCAAATCCGTGTACGCCGGTTCGATTCCGGCCGTCGCCTCCATCCCGCCGACGGGGTCGGGCGCGTGTCCGGGTCGCGGCTCCGGCGCGCGAGGGCATCGGAGGGGGCGTGGAGGACGGAGCCGAGCAGCCCGCGACCGAGGCCGGCCCGGGCCGCGCGCCCGAGGACCCGGTCGGCGCGCGCCTCGTCGCCGGGGGGCGGCTGACGGGCGCCGATCTCGCCCGCGCCGCGCGCCTCTGCGAGCGCACCGGGCAGCACCCGCGCACGGTGCTCGACCGCCTCGGCCTCGTCTCGCTCGCCGACTGGGCGCGCGCGGCGGCCGAGGCTCACGGCCTTCCCCTCGTCGGACCGGACGACATCCCCGCGCCCCTGCCCGAGGACGGCAAGCTCTCCGAGAGCTTCCTGCGCCGCCACGCCGTGGTGCCCGTGGCGCTCGACGGCGCGGAGGCGCGCTTCGCGGTCGCCGACCCCGGCGCGCGCCCGGCGGTGGCGGCGCTCCGCCTCGTCTATGGCGAGCGCCTCCGCCTCGCGGTCGCCAACGAGCGCGACATCGAGGCGGCCTTCGAGCGCCACGCCCAGGCGCTCGCCGCCCGGGCCGCCGAGGCGGGCGCCGAGACCGACCCCGACACCGAGGATCTGGTCGAGCTCGCCAACAACGCGCCGACCATCCGCTTCGTCGAGGCGCTCTTCGCCGAGGCGCTGGCCCGGCGCGCGACCGACATCCATCTCGAGCCGCTGGCCGACGGCCCGCGCGTGCGGCTGCGCGTCGACGGCACGCTGGTGCCGGGGCCCACGCCCACCCGCGCGATCTTCCGCGGCGTGATGTCCCGCCTGAAGATCCTGGCCGATCTCGACATCGCCGAGCGCCGGCTGCCGCAGGACGGGCGGATCACCTTCCGCTCGGAGGGCCGGCGGGTCGACATCCGCATGGCCACCGCGCCCACGGTGTTCGGCGAGGCGATCACGCTGCGCTTCCTCGACACCAAGGCGGGGCACGAGACGCTCGGCGATCTCGCGATGCCGCCCGACGTCGAGCGGGTGTGGCGCCGCGCGATCGGCCATCCGAACGGGCTGATCCTCGTCACCGGCCCCACGGGCAGCGGCAAGACGACGACGCTGCACGCGGCCCTCGCCGAGCTGAACGACGCGGGCCGCAAGATCGTGACGATCGAGAACCCGGTCGAGATCCTCACCCCCGGGCTGATCCAGATCGAGGTGAACCCCGGCCTCGGCTGGAGCTTCGCCGCGGCGCTGCGGACGATCCTGCGCCACGACCCCGACGTGCTGATGGTGGGCGAGATCCGCGACGCCGAGACCGCCGAGATGGCGGTGCGCCTCGCGCTCACCGGCCATCTCGTGCTCTCGACGCTGCACACCAACTCGGCCGTCGAGGCGACGCCGCGGCTCGCCAATCTCGACGTGCCGCGGCACCTGATCGAGTCGGTGCTGCGCATGGTCGCCTCGCAGCGGCTGGTGCGCCGGCTCTGCCC
>CAZWDE010000262.1:0-5061 GCA_964632555.1 uncultured Limibaculum sp. | reverse complement strand
GGGCGGGGCGGCGGTGGCCGCGCCCGCCGGGCAGCAACCGGCCGACGGCGCGGGTTCGGCGAGGTCGCGCATCAGCGGGCCTCGGCCCGGCGGCCCGCCAGCGCGCTGATGTTGAGCGCCGCGGTCGCGTCGAAGCGCCGGCCGGCCGCGTCGGTCGCCTCGAGCGCGACGCGCCAGAGGCCGGGATCGAGCTCCACCGGCGCGGCGTAGCCCTCGCCCGTCTCGACGAGCGCGAGCCGGCGGTCCTCGGCATCGGTCGCGGGCCGGCCCACCAATGCGCGCACCTCGAGACCGCGGACGGGGGCGCCCCCGGCCTCGATCCGGACGGCGAGCCGGCCGTCGGCGTGGCCGACGCGCGCCTCCCAGCCGAGCGCGCGCTGCGCCTCGGTGCGGGCGTCCCAGCCCTGGCTCGCGACATAGGAGTTCTTGACGATCAGCCCCGGGAAGCTCCCGGTCGCCGCGACCACCAGCGCCATGTTCGCGGCGATCACCACGCCGAAGGCCGAGACGGCGATGATCAGGACGGTGCGGCCGGTCAGCGGACGGCCCTTCGGCGTGCGGTCGGTCATGGCTCGGGTCCCCGGAAATGCGTGTCGTAGGAGATGCGCTCGCGGGTCTCGACATTCTCCACCCAGAGCGTCAGGTCGAAACGCTCGGGCATGCCGAACCAGGGCGGCGCGGTGAGGAAGAGGCGCATCCGGCGCGTGGCGTTGGCGTCGACCTCGAAGACGAGGCTCTCCTCGCCCTGGATCTCGGGCACCACGATGTACTCGCTGTTGACCGAGAGGCGGAACTCCGCCGGCTCCGCGGTCATGTTGTCGACGCGGAGCGTGTAGCCGTTGCGGATCTCGCCGTCCGACAGCGTGACATAGAGCGGGTTGCGGTCGCGCTCGACCGAGAGGTCGAGATCGGTGCGGATGAAGAGCGCGACGAGCATCGCCACGCCGATGCTGGCCCAGAGCGAGGTGTAGAGGATCGTGCGCGGGCGGATCACCCGGCGCCAGGCCGGCACGGGCGGCTTGCCCTCGCGCTCCAGCGCCTCGTCGGCCAGCGTGCAGTAGTCGATCAGCCCGCGCGGCTTGCCGACCTTCTTCATGATGTCGTCGCAGGCGTCGATGCAGAGCGCGCAGGTGATGCAGCCGAGCTGCTGGCCCTCGCGGATGTCGACGCCGGTGGGGCAGACGTTGACGCAGGCATTGCAGTCGACGCAGTCGCCGAGCTTGTCCGCGCCCTCGGCCTTGCGGTGGCGCCCGCGCGGCTCGCCGCGCCAGTCCTTGTAGGTGACGATCAGCGACTGGTCGTCGAGCATCGCGGCCTGGATGCGGGGCCAGGGGCACATGTAGATGCAGACCTGCTCGCGCATGAAGCCGCCGAGCACGAAGGTGGTGGCGGTGAGCACGCCCACGGTGGCGTAGGCGACGAAGGGGGCCTGCCCGGTCGCGAAATCCGCCGCGAGGGTCGGCGCGTCGGCGAAATAGAAGATCCAGGCGCCGCCGGTGGCCACCGCGATCAGGAGCCAGATCGACCACTTGACCGCGCGCTTGCGGATCTTCGCGGGCGTCCACCGGCTGTTCCACAGGCGGACCTGGGCGTTGCGGTCTCCGTCCACCCAGCGCTCGACATACTGGTAGAGGTCGACCCACACGGTCTGCGGGCAGGTATAGCCGCACCAGACGCGGCCGAGCACCGAGGTGAACAGGAAGAGCCCGAGGCCCGCCATGATCAGCAGGCCCGCGACGTAGTAGAACTCCTGCGGCCAGATCTCGATCCAGAAGAAGAAGAACCGGCGGTTGGCGAGGTCGACCAGCACCGCCTGGTCGGGCATGTAGGGGCCGCGATCCCACCGGATCCACGGGGTCACGTAGTAGATCCCGAGGGTGATCACCATGATCGCCCATTTGAGATTGCGGAACGTGCCCGTGACCGCCTTGGGAAAGATCGGCTCGCGCGCGGCGTAGAGAGGCTGAGGGGTTGTGTCGGCGCTCGACAAGGCGTCCTCCGGGATGACGATGCGCGCCCGACGCGGGGCTTGGGCGCCACACTCGGGATATGGGTGCGACGCGTCCTTGATCGTGATCAACCGGGTCCGGAGGGGGCTGGGGCAGGCTGTCGCGGCCGGCGCGGCGCCGGCCGGAGGGGATCGGCCCTCAGCCGTCGGTCGCTGGCGCGGCCTCTCCGGTGGGCCCGGCGCGCGGAAAGAGCGACGCCGCGGGGGCGCCGGCGGGCGGGCCGGGCAGGGCGGCATCGGCGCCGCGGTCGGCCACCGGCACCGTCACGGCGGTTTCCGAGAGCCGGCTCGCGGCCGCGGGCTCCCGGATCGCGAGCCGATCGACGAGGTCTCCGAGCGTGTCGGCGGCGCTCGCGAAGAGCGCCGCCACGAGAAGCAGGAGACCGCTCGAGAGTGCCAGCCAGTCGAGCGTGACCGCACCATGGTCGCGCCCGAGAAACGGCCGGGCAAGGAGGGACGGGATACGCACGCAGACCCCTGAAGTTACGCAAACCGGTGACCCGGTGCTTGGTTCATAGGCCGGCAAGACTAACGCGCGCTTAACGCGCCGCAGGCGGGCTTCCGGTCCGCGGCGATCTGCGCTAGGCCACGCGCGGCCCGCTCTGCCGGGCTTCCCGCTTCTGGCCGCTGACATCACGGGGCGCGCGCACGATGAAGTTCACCCTCTCCTGGCTTCGCGACCATCTGGAGACCGAGGCGGGCGTCGCGGAGATCGCGGCGGCGCTGACCGATCTCGGGCTCGAGGTCGAGGGCGTCGAGGACCCGGCGGCGACCCTCGGGGCCTTCACCATCTGCCGCGTCGTCGAGGCCGGGCCGCACCCGAACGCCGACCGGCTCCGGCTTTGCCGCGTCGAGGCGTGGCCGGCGGGGCCCGGCGGCCCGCGCGAGGAGGTGCAGGTGGTCTGCGGGGCGCCCAACGCGCGCACCGGGCTCGTCGGCGTCTTCGCGGCTCCGGGCACGCACATCCCCGGCACCGGGGTCGACCTCAAGCCCGGCGTGATCCGCGGCGTCGAGTCGAACGGGATGCTCTGCTCCGAGCGCGAGCTGATGCTCTCGGACGACCACGAGGGGATCATCGACCTGCCCGCGGACGCCCCGCTCGGCGCCCGCTACATCGACTATGCGGGGCTGAACGACCCGGTGATCGAGGTCGCGATCACCCCCAACCGGCCGGACGCGCTCGGCGTCGCCGGCCTCGCGCGCGACCTCGCGGCGCGCGGGCTCGGCCGGCTGGTCACGCCGCCGGTCGCGCCGGTCGAGGGCCGGTTCCCCTGCCCGGTGACCGTGACGATCGACCCGGACGTGCAGGCCAGGGGCTGTCCGGTGTTCTGCGGCCGGCTGATCCGTGGGGTGACGAACGGGCCGTCGCCGCAGTGGCTCCAGCGCCGGCTGACGGCGATCGGGCTCCGGCCGATCTCGGCGCTCGTCGACATCACGAACCTCGTGACCTTCGACCGGGCGCGGCCGCTCCACGTCTTCGACGCCGACAGGATCGCGGGCGGGTCGCTGCGCGTGCACCATGCCGGCGGGGGCGAGCGGATCGTCGCGCTCGACGACAAGGAGTACGTCTTCGAGGCGGGCATGATCGCGATCTCCGACGCCGAGGGGCCGGAGTCGATCGCCGGGATCATGGGGGGCCGCGCCACGGGCTGCACCGAGCAGACGGTCAATGTCTTCGTCGAGAGCGCCTTCTGGGACCCGGTGACGATCGCCGCCACGGGCCGCCGGCTCAAGATCCACTCCGACGCGCGCTACCGCTTCGAGCGCGGGGTGGACCCGGCCTTCACGCCGGCGGGCGTCGATCTGGCGACGCGGATGATCCTCGATCTCTGCGGCGGCGAGCCCTCGGAGATGGTGGTCGCCGGCGCGGTGCCGGACACCGCGCGGCGCTTTCCCCTGCGGCGCGGCCGGGTGGAGAGCCTCGTCGGCATGGCGGTGCCGGCGGAGGAGCAGGCGCGGATCCTCGGCGCGCTCGGCTTCGCGACGGCCGAGAGCGCGGAGGGCCTCGATGTCGCCGTGCCGTCGTGGCGGCCGGACGTCCACGGCGAGGCCGATCTCGTGGAGGAGGTGGCGCGCGTCGCCTCGCTGACGCAGCTCGAGGCGAGGCCGATGGCGCGCGGGAGCCACGCGGTGCAGACCGGCGTGCTGACGCCCTCTCAGGCGCGCGAGGGCCGGGCGCGGCGGTGTCTCGCGGCGGCGGGGCTCAACGAGTGCGTCACCTACAGCTTCGTCGCGGGCGCGGAGGCCGCGCTCTTCGGCGGCGGCGACCCGGCCCGCAAGCTCGCCAACCCGATCAGCTCCGAGATGTCGGACATGCGACCCTCGCTCCTGCCCGGCCTCCTCGCGGCGGCGGCGCGCAACCAGGCCCGCGGGGCGGGGGAGATCGCGCTCTTCGAGGTCGGGCCCGTGTTCCACGGCGCCGAGCCCGGCGAGCAGGCCGAGGAGGCGACCGCCCTCCGGGTCGGCCACACCGCGCCGCGGCACTGGTCGGGCGCGCGCCGTCCGGTCGACGCGCTCGACGCCAAGGCGGACGCCGAGGCGGTGCTCGCCGCGCTGGGCGCGCCGGTGGCGAAGCTGCAGACCGTGCGCGAGGCGCCCGACTGGTACCATCCCGGCCGCTCGGCCGCGCTCCGGCTCGGCCCGAAGACGACGCTCGCGGTCTTCGGCGAGCTGCACCCGCGCGTGCTCGCGGCGATGGACGCGAAGGGGCCCGCGGTGGCGGCGACCGTGTTCCTCGCGGCGATCCCCGAGCCGAAGCGCCGCGGGGCGGGCCGGCCGGCGCTCGAGGTCTCGGACTTCCAGGCGGTCGAGCGCGACTTCGCCTTCGTGGTCGACGAGCGGGTGGAGGCCGAGGCGGTGCTGAAGGCGGCCCGCGGCGCCGAGCCGAAACTGATCGCGGCCGCGCGGGTCTTCGATGTCTTCGAGGGCGCGCGGGCGGGCGAGCAGTTCGGGCCGGGGCAGAAGTCGCTCGGCATCGCGCTCCGCCTCGAGCCGCGCTCCGCGACGCTGACCGAGGCGGAGATCGAGGCGGTTTCGGCCAAGGTGGTGGTGGC
>CAZWDE010000261.1:0-5086 GCA_964632555.1 uncultured Limibaculum sp. | reverse complement strand
CCCGCGCCGCCGCCGAGGGGCCCTCGGGCGCCCCCCGCGCGCGCCGTCCGCGGGCGGCCGGGCGGTCGAGCTCCCAGAACAGCTCCCGGGTGCGCCGCCGCAGCATCTCCTCGTAGCTCCGGCGCACGCCCGCGTCGGGGATCCGGCGGACGGCGGCGTCGAGGCGGGCGGCGAAGGCGCTGCGCCGCTCCGGCGTGTCGAGCGGGTGCTCGGCGCTCTCGCGGCGCCACAGGAGCTCGATCATCGGGCGGGCCTCGCCGAGCGCCCCCTCCATGGCCGCCCGGCCGCCGTCGCGGATCAGGTCGTCGGGGTCCTTGCCCTCGGGCAGCAGGCAGAACTGCAGCGAGCGGCCCGGGCCGAGATGGGGCAGGGCGAGGTCGATCAGCCGGTGCGCGGCGCGCAGCCCCGCCGCGTCGCCGTCGAGCGCGATGACGGGCTCGGGCACGATCTTCCAGAGAAGCGCGAGCTGCTCCTCGGTGATCGCGGTGCCGAGCGGCGCCACCGCCTCGGCGATCCCGGCCTGGGCGAGCGCGATGACGTCCATGTAGCCCTCGGCGACGACGAGCCGGCCGGCCTTGCCCGCCGCCTCGCGCGCGGGGCCGTGGTTGTAGAGCGTGCGGCCCTTGTGGAAGAGCGGGGTCTCCGGCGAGTTCAGGTATTTCGCCAGCGCCTTCGGCGAGAGGGCGCGGCCGCCGAAGGCGATGCAACGCCCGCGCCCGTCGCGGATCGGGAACATCAGCCGGTCGCGGAAGCGGTCGTAGGGCGCGCCGCCGTCGTCCGGGCGGATCAGCAGCCCCGCCTCGACCGCCTCATCGAGGCACCCGCGCTCGCGGACGGCGCTCGCGAGGTGGCCACGGCTCTCCGGCGCATAGCCGATCTCGAAGCGGGCGAGCGTCGCCTCGGCGAGCCCGCGCCGGGCGGCGTAGTCGCGCGCGCCCTGCCCCGCGCCCGAGCGAAAGGCGAGGCGGAAGGCGCGCACCGCCTGCTCCATGACCTCGGCGAGGCGCGCGAGGCGGTCGCGCCGCTCGGCCGCGCCGGGATCGTCGCGGCGTTCGGGAAGCGCGAGCCCCGCCTCGCCCGCCAGCCGCTCCACGGCCTCGGGGAAGGACAGGTTCTCGGTCTCCATCACGAAGGTGATCGCGTCGCCCTTCGCCTGGCAGCCGAAGCAATAGTAGAACCCCTTGCGGTCGTCGGCGTGGAAGGACGCCGTCTTCTCCTGGTGGAAGGGGCACGGCGCCCACCAGTCGCCCCGCGCCTGGTTGGTCTTGCGCCGGTCCCACACGACCTTGCGGCCGACCACCTCGGAGAGGGTCAGCCGGGCGCGCAGCTCGTCGAGGAATCCGGGCGGGAAGCTCATGGCTCCCTTATCCCGCGCGCCCGGGCGGCGGGCAAGCGGGCGGGCGTCAGCCGCCGCCCGCCAGATGCGCCGCCAGGAGCGGCTCGGCCTCGGCCCAGCCGGGCACCCGGTGATCGGCCTCCGGGCAGTGCGGGATCACCCGGGCGACGAAGGCGGCGCCGACGAAGTGGAGCCGGAGCACGTCGGACGCGCGCCGCCGCGCGCTCGCGATCTGGCTCGGGCTGTCGTCGACGAAGGCCGCGGGCGCGCCGGCGCGCTCGGCGAGCCAGGCGAGCGCCCGCCCCTTGCCCCCGACATTGGCCACGAGCGGATAGTCCATCCCGAGCGCGCGCAGATTGGCGGCGCGGGCGGCGGCGGCGTGGCGCGGCACGTTGGTGAGCACGACGATCTGGGCCGGTCCCGCGAGCCGCGCGAGCGCCTCGGCCGCGCCCGGGATCGCGCTCTGGCGCCGCGTCTCCTCGCGGAAGAAGCGGTCGATCACCCCGATCGCCTCGTCGAAGCCGAGCCGCCGCCCGCTCGCGCCGTCGCGGAACGCGCCCTCGAGCTCGTAGCGCTCGAGGCGGAACTCGAGGCCGAGCCGGCCCGCGAAGGCCGCCAGATGGCCGGCGAAGTCGACCAGGACCTCGTCCGCGTCGACCGCGAGAAGCGGCCGGCCCCGCTCGATCGCCAGCGCGTCGAGATCGCGCTGCGTCTGGCGGTCGATCGCGGCGGTCATCGCGCGCGGCTCAGGTCCAGTGCGGGCTGTCGCCGCCCGGCAGGCCGGCGCGGGCGCGCGCCAGCGCCTCGGGCGCGAGGCCGTGGCGCTCGCAGAACGCCCGCGACGCCGCCTCGTCGGCCATCAGGTGATCGAGCACGAAGCCGAGGAAATCCGGGCGCTGCGCCGCGCCCCGCAGGTCCTCCGGACGCGCCCCGGTGGCCGCGAGGAAGCGCGCGAGCCGCTCCGGGTCCTCGGCCATCCAGCCGAGCGCGTCGAGCGCCAGCCGCTCCGCCGCCTCACGTCCCGCCGTTCCGGCCATCCGCTCGTCCCGCCCCCCGGCAAGCGATCATTAACGCCTCGCCGCGCATAGTCGCCGGCGCCGGAGCCTAGCGCGCCGCGCCGCCCGCCGCCAGCCGGCACGGCGCCGGGCCGGGCGCGGCAGGAGAGCGCCGCCGGGGGGGCCGGGCGCCGAGGGAGGGGCGGATGCGACGGACCGTGCTCGTCGTCGAGGACAACGAACTCAACCGCCGGCTCTTCACGCATGTCCTGCGCCTCGCCGAGTACGAGGTGATCGAGGCGGCCGACGGCGCGGAGGCGCTCGACCGGGCCCGCCGCGCCCGCCCCGACCTGATCCTGCTCGACATGGAGCTGCCGCGCGTGCCCGGGCTCGAGGTGGTGCGCCGGCTGCGCGCCGACCCGGCGCCGCCGCCCGTGCTCGCCGTGTCGGCCTTCGTCGCCGAGAGCACGGCGCGGCACGCGCGCGCCGCCGGCTGCGTCGGCTATCTCGCCAAGCCGGTGTCGCCCGGCGCCCTGCTCGCCGCGGTCGAACGGGCGCTCGAGGCGCGCGGCGCGCCGGTGGAGGGCTGAGCGATGCCGGGCCGGATCCTGGTGGTCGACGACTCGGCCTCCGCCCGGTGCGCGATCCGCGCCACCCTCTCGGCCGCCTACTACGACGTCATCGAGGCCGAGAGCGGGGTCGAGGCGCTCCGGCTCGCGGCGAGCGAGGAGCCCGACCTCGTCCTCCTCGATCTCGTGATGCCGGGGATCGACGGGTTCGAGACCTGCCGGCGGCTGAAATCCGCCGCGGTCACCGCGCATGTCCCGATCGTGATCCTCTCCGCGCGCTCGGACCGGGCGGATCGGGTGCGCGGGCTCGACTGCGGGGCGGACGACGTGCTGGCCAAGCCGTTCGACGACGTCGCGCTGCTCGCCCGCGTCTCGAGCCTCACGCGCATGAAGATGATGATCGACGAGCTGCGCCTGCGCGCCGAGACCTCGCGCGAGCTCGGCCTCGAGCCCGCCGGCCCGCTCGACACCGAGCCCGACTTCGCGGCCGCCACCGTGCTCCTCGTCACCGCCGATCTCGCGCTCGCCACCGCCACGCGGCACGCGCTCCGCGCCCATCTCGGCCTCGCGACCGAGATCGCGCGCGGCGCTCTCGAGCTGCGCGCGCTCCTCGTCTCCAACGTCTACGACGCCTTCGTGATCGGCCCGGAGCTCGCCGACGGCGAGCCGATGCGCCTCGCCTCGATGCTGCGCGGCCGGCCGAGCACCCGCCAGGCCGCGCTGATGATGCTGTTCCGCGCGGAGGATCGCGAGGGGCCGCCGCTCGCCCTCGAGATGGGTGTGCCCGACTATCTGCGCCTGCCGCCCGACCATGCCGAGATGGCCGCCCGTCTGCGCGTGCAGCTGCGGCGCAAGCATTACTCCGACCAGCTGCGCCGGGCCCTCGCCGACAGCATGGTGAAGGCGGTGACCGACCCGCTCACCGGCCTCTACAACCGGCGCTACTGCAACGCCCATCTCGAGACGATGATCGCCCAGCCGCGCGGCGCCGCCAAGACGCTCGCCGCCATGGTACTGGATCTCGACCGCTTCAAGACGGTGAACGACCGGCACGGCCACGGCGCGGGAGACGCGGTGCTCGTCGAGTTCGCGCGCCGGCTGAAGGACTGCGTGCGCGGCGTCGATCTGGTGAGCCGGATCGGCGGCGAGGAGTTCCTCGTCGTGATGCCCGACATCCTGCCCGAGCACGCCTCGCGCGTCGCCGAGCGGGTGCGCCACGCCGTCGAGCATCCGGGCTTTGCCGTGGTCGGCGCGGACGGCACGGGCGTCGTCCTCGACCTCACGGTCTCGATCGGGCTCGCGCTGCACCAGCCGGGCGAGACGCCGGCGGCGCTGATCGCGCGGGCCGACACGGCGCTCTACGCCTCGAAATCGGCCGGGCGGAACATGGTCACCCTCGCCGCCGCCTGAGCCCCGGCACGCGGCGCGCGCTCAGCGGGCGGCGCGCTCGGCGATGCGGCTCCGCGTGCGCTCGGTCAGCGCCTCGGCCATGCGGCGCCGGTCCTCGGGCGGCAGCGCCGCGACGAGCGCCACGGTCCGGTCGTGCCGCGCGTCGAACCGCTCGCGGAAGACGTCGAGACGCGCCGACAGCGCCGCGCGCAGCGCCTCGGCGTCGAAGGGCTGCGCCCGCATCGCGTCCGCCACCGTCTCGGTCGTGCGCATCAGCCGCTCGAGGAAGGCGGCGCGGTCGGCGTCGGCGTTTTCGGTGAGGATCGCCCGCGCCTCGGCCCGGCGGTCCTCGGGCACCATGTCGAGCATCCGGCGCTCGAAGCGGCCGAGGCTCGGGTCCTCGCCCATGTCACGCATCCAGCGGCCGGCCGCCACGCCGGCGATCCCGAGATTGACGCCGAGCGAGACGAGCAGCAGCCCCAACAGCCAGCGCGGCGTGCCCGCGAGCGAGCGCCCGCCGTCGCCCGGGCCGCGGCGCGCCGGATCCCCCGTGGGCGCCATCTCAGAAGAGCGCCGTGGCGGCGAGATCGTCCGCCTCGACGATCTCGAAGAGCGCGACCGCCTCGGCCCCCGACGCCGCCGGCGAGGGCCCGCTGGCATAGCCCGCGCCGATCCCCAGCGCGAGGCAGAGCGCGAGCGCCGCCGCCGCCGCGCGCGGCCCGGCCGCCGGCCCGAAGACGCCGTCGAGCCATGCCCGGAGGCCGCCGCCACCGGCGCGCGCCGGTCGCGTGGCCGGC
>CAZWDE010000260.1:0-5131 GCA_964632555.1 uncultured Limibaculum sp. | reverse complement strand
GCAAGATCGCGCTTCTGCTCGAGATCGTCGAAGAGCCGGCGCATCCGCTCGAGATCGGCCGCGGTCTGCGTCTCTTCCAGAAGGTTGGCCCGCCCGCGCACCACGAGACGCTCGTGCGTGCCCTGGCTGCCGGAATCCCACAGCGCGATCCCCCGCTCCACGAGCGAGGCGGCGAGCTCGTCGAGCTCGGCGCGGTGCGCCTCGATCTCGTGCGCGACGAGGTCCTTGGCCTGCCCGAGCGTCGCCCCCCTCAGATGCGCGTTGAGGAAGTTCGCCGCCTCGCGGATCGCCGACTGGGTGATGCCGCGGGGCACGTCGAACACCCGGTTCTCGACCGTCCCGTCCTCCATCACGAGCACCGCGAGACCCTGCCCCTCGCCGAGGGGGATGAAGTCGAGATGCCGGATCGGGCTCTCCGTGGTCGGCGCGAAGACGAGCGACGCGCAATGCGACAGCCCGGAGAGCAGGTTCCCCGCCTCGTCGAGCATCGCCGACATGTCGGTGTCGTGCGCGGCGATCGCCGTTTCGATCTGCTGGCGTTCCTCGGGCGAGATGTCGCCGATCTCGAGCACCCCGTCGAGGAAGAGCCGCAGGCCGAGCTCGGTCGGCACCCGCCCCGCGCTGGTGTGCGGGCTGTCGAGCAGGCCGAGCTGCTCGAGATCCTGCATCACGTTCCGCACCGAGGCCGCCGACAGGCCGAGATCGAGCGATTTCGACAGGGTGCGCGACCCCACCGGCGCCCCGGAGGCCAGGTAGGTCTCCACGAGACGTCCGAAGATGGCGCGGCTGCGTTCGTTCAGGTCCGACAGGGCCGGCGTGGCCTCGGCCATGGGTTGCTCGCCCTCCCGCTCGTCCAGCGAACGGGAGGTATGCGCGCGCAGGCGCCCCGTCAATCCGGCGCGGCGCGCGCGGGCGGGGGGCGCGGCTCCGGGTGGACGGCCGGGCGCGGGGCCGCTATCCGGGGCGCGAGCCACAGGGAGGGCGCCATGAGTTCATCGGGTCGGCCGTCGGGCCGTGCGCCGGACGCGCTGCGTCCGGTGACGATCGAGACCAACTACACCCGCCACGCCGAGGGCTCGGTGCTGATCCGCGCGGGCGACACCCACGTGCTCTGCACCGCGAGCGTGGAGGACAAGCCGCCGCCCTTCCTGCGCAACACCGGGCTCGGCTGGGTGACGGCGGAATACGGGATGCTGCCGCGCGCCACCACCACCCGCAACCGCCGCGAGGCGAAGAACGGGCAGACCGGGCGCACGCAGGAGATCCAGCGGCTGATCGGGCGATCGCTCCGCGTCGGCGCCGACCGGGTGGTGCTCGGCGAGCGCCAGATCGTGGTCGACTGCGACGTGATCCAGGCCGACGGTGGCACCCGCACGGCCGCGATCACCGGCGGCTGGGTCGCGCTCTGGCTGGCGGGCGAGCGCCTCGCGCGGAAGGGCGACGTGGTCGAGAACCCGGTGCGCGAGCCGGTGGCCGCCGTGTCCTGCGGGGTCTGGAACGGCGCGGTGGTGCTCGATCTCGACTATGCCGAGGACAGCGAGGCCGGGACCGACGCCAATTTCGTGATGACCGGCTCCGGCGGGATCGTCGAGGTGCAGGCCTCGGCCGAGGGGGCCTCGTTCTCCGAGGCCGACCTCGGCGCCATGCTGGCGCTCGCGCGGAAGGGGATCGACGAGCTCGTTCTGGCGCAGCGCGCGGCGGTCGCGGCCGCCACGCTATGAGACGTCGGCTCGGGCCGGGGCGGATCGTCGTCGCGAGCCACAATCCCGGCAAGCTGCGCGAGATCGCCGATCTCGTCGCGCCCTACGGCCTCGCGGCGGTCTCGGCGGCCGAGCTCGGCCTGCCCGAGCCCGAGGAGACCGAGGACAGCTTCGAGGGCAACGCCCGGCTCAAGGCGAGCGCCGCCGCCGGGGCGACGGGCCTGCCGGCGCTCGCCGACGACAGCGGCCTCGCCGTCGAGGCCCTCGGCGGGGCGCCCGGCATCTACTCGGCGCGCTGGGCCGAGACCCCGGCGGGGCGGGATTTCGGCCACGCCATGCGGCAGGTGCAGGAACAGCTCGACGCCGAGGAGGTGCCGGCGCCGCGGCTCGCGAGCTTCGTCTGCGCGCTGGCGCTGGCCTGGCCCGACGGCCATGCCGAGCTCTTCACGGGCCGGGTCCGGGGCCAGCTCGTGTGGCCGCCCCGGGGCGAGCAGGGCTTCGGCTACGACCCGATGTTCCTGCCCGAGGGGATGAGCCAGACCTTCGGCGAGATGGAGCCTGCGGAGAAGCACGCGATCTCGCACCGGGCACGCGCCTTCCGCCAGCTCGTCGAGGCCTGCCTCGAGGGCGGCTGAGCCGCCGGCGCGGGCCGCCACTGCCGTGCCGGCCCCGGTGGTCCGCCGGCGGGTGCGTCGATCACTCGAGGATCTGCGCCACCTTCTTCGACTTGGCCTGGACCTCCTTGACCATCTGGCTGATCGATTTCTCGATCTCCCCGGCCATTTCCTTGCTCACCTTGGCCACGCTCTTGACGACGTCCTGCGCCTTTTTCTCGAACATCTCGAAATCCGCCTTGGCGCACTTGCCCGAGCCGAGCTTCTTGTAGAGGTCAGCAATCTTCTTCTCCTCGGCCGGGATCACGGCCGCGAGCTTCTTGTCCTGCTTGGTCTTGTTCTTGAGGTCGGCGAAGCACTTGGAGATCGCCGGCTTGATGGCCGCGGCCGCCGCTTTCTGTTCCTTCAACTTGGTCTTCTCGTCGACTGCTTTCTTGGCACACATGGGATATGTCCTATTTGACAGTAAGGTTTCGGGCTCAGTATCTGCCCGATCAGTCTATGGGTCGCCCGGTGGCTTGTCGAGAGCCCGATCGATGGCGCCCGTCATGGGAGACACCGCCGATGACACCGAGCCTTCGTGCCGCCGAGCCGGGCCTCCCCCCGCGCGCCGTGTCCGATGTTCCGGCGGCCGCGGACGCGGACGCGGACTGGCGCGCGGGCGGCTTCGGCGTCTATGTCCACTGGCCGTTCTGTCTCGCCAAATGCCCCTACTGCGACTTCAACTCCCACGTGCCGCGGGCCATCGACCACGCGGCGTGGGAGGCCGCGCTCCTCGCCGAGCTCGGCCACATGCGCGCGCTCTCCGGGCCGCGCCGGGCCGACACGGTGTTCTTCGGCGGGGGCACGCCGTCGCTGATGCGGCCGGCCACGGTCGCGCGGCTGATCGCCGAGATCGACCGGCTCTGGGGCCTCGCGGAGAACGCCGAGATCACGCTCGAAGCCAACCCGACCTCGAGCGAGGCGGAGAATTTCCGCGGCTACGCGGAGGGCGGGGTGAACCGGCTCTCGATGGGCGTGCAAGCGCTCGAGGACGCGGCGCTCCGCGCGCTCGGCCGCACCCACACGGCCGACGAGGCGGTCCGCGCCTTCGGCGTGGCCCGCGACGCGTTCGCGCGGGTGAGCTTCGATCTCATCTATGCCCGCCCGGGGCAGACCGCGGACGCGTGGGAGGCCGAGCTCTCCCGCGCGATCGCGATGGCCGTCGACCACCTGTCGCTCTACCAGCTCACCATCGAGCCCGGCACGCGCTTCGCCGAGCTGCACGCGCGGGGCCGGCTGCGGGTGCCGGCCGAAGGCCCCGCCGCCGATCTCTACGCGCTGACGCAGGAGATCACGGGCGCCGCCGGCATGCCGGCCTACGAGGTCTCGAACCACGCGCGCCCGGGCGCCGAGAGCCGGCACAACCTCATCTACTGGCGCTATGGCGACTATGCGGGCGTCGGGCCGGGCGCGCACGGGCGGCTCACCGGGGCCGAGGGGCGCGTGGCCACCGAGACGCTGCGCGACCCGGCCGCGTGGCTCGGCGCGGTTGGCCGGCAGGGGCACGGGCTCGCGGCGACCGAGGCGCTCGCGGGCGAGGCGCAGGCGACCGAGTATCTCCTGATGGCCATGCGGCTCTCGGAGGGCGCCGACGCGGCGCGGCTCGCGCGCCTCCGCGGCCGGCCCATCGCCGAGGCGCGGATCGCGGCGCTGGCCGGCGACGGGCTGGTCGAGCGGACCGGCCCGCGCCTTGCCGCGACCGCGCGCGGCCGGCTGGTGCTCGATCGCGTGATCGCGGAGCTCCTCGCCTGAGCGGGCGGCGGGGCTACACTTCGCCCGGGGAGCGGGAGGCGTGATGCGATACCTCTGGTTGGCCGCGGGATGGACGAGCTTCGGCGCCGGCGTCGTGGGCGCGGCGCTGCCGCTGGTTCCGACGGTGCCCTTCATGCTGCTGGCGGCGTTCTGCTTCGCCCGCGGCTCGGACAGGGTGCATGCGTGGCTGCTGGCGCATCGCCGCTTCGGCCCCGCGATCCGCGACTGGCAGGAGCACGGGGCGATCGGCCGGGACGCCAAGCGCTACGCGATCGTGGCCATCCTCGCGAGCTTCACGCTGTCCTTCATTCTCGATGTCGGCTGGCGGGTCGTGCTGGTGCAGGCCGCGGTGCTCGGCGCGGTGACGCTCTTCATCCTGACCCGTCCGGACCGCCCGGCGGCGTGAGCATCGCCTTGAGCTCGTAGACGAGGTCGAGCGCCTCCCGGGGCGTGATCTGGTCGGGCTCGGTGGCGGCGATCCGCGCGGCGAGCGCCGCGAGCGCGGGGTCGGGCTCCGGGGCGGGCGGCGGCGGCGCGTCGCGCACGGCGGAGAAGAGCGGCAGCCCCTCGAGCAGGTCGGGGGCGGACCCCTCGCGCTCGGCGCGCTCGAGCCGCTCGAGCACCGCGCGCGCCCGCTCGATCACGGGCGGCGGCAGCCCGGCGAGGCGCGCCACCTGCACGCCGTAGGACCGGTCGGCCGCGCCCGGGCGCACCTCGTGGAGGAAGATCACCTCGCCCTCCCAGTCGCGCACCGCGACGGTCGCGAGCCGGAGCGCCGCCAGCCGGCCCGCGAGCCCCGCCAGCTCGTGGTAATGCGTCGCGAAGAGGCCGCGGCAGCGGTTCGCGTCGTGGAGGTGCTCGAGCACGGCCCAGGCGATCGAGAGCCCGTCATAGGTCGCGGTGCCGCGCCCGATCTCGTCGAGGATCACCAGCGAGCGCGGCGTCGCCTGATTGAGGATCGCCGCCGTCTCGACCATCTCGACCATGAAGGTCGCGCGCCCGGCCGCCAGCTCGTCGGCGGCG
>CAZWDE010000259.1:0-5161 GCA_964632555.1 uncultured Limibaculum sp. | reverse complement strand
GCCGCCACCCCGCGCGCGTCGCGCGCGGGGTGGCGGCGGGGGCGGGGGTGGGCCACCGCGCGCAGGGGGCGGGGCGGCCGCAGGCCGACGCGCCCCGCGCGCAACCGTCCTCCGCGCATCCGGTCTCTCGGCGGTCGGGCGGACCGCGCCCCGGACCGGGCCGGGCCGACGCGGGCGTCACGGAACCGCAACGGAACTGTCGCGCGCGGGTCATCGCCCTCTGACATGGCACGCGCGAGCCTGCGGCGCACCGCCCCGGCGGGCGCGCCCGCGACGGATCCGCAACAGAGGAGTGACCCGATGACCCGTCCGACCATCACCGCCTCCGCCTCCGCCATCGCGCTCGCCGCCGCGCTCGCCGGCGCCGCGAGCGCCCAGGAGAAGACCGAGGTGCAGTTCTGGCACGCCATGGGCGGCCAGCTCGGCGAGATCACCGACGGCTTCGCCACC
This sequence comes from uncultured Limibaculum sp., assembly GCA_964632555.1. Classification (GTDB taxonomy): domain Bacteria; phylum Pseudomonadota; class Alphaproteobacteria; order Rhodobacterales; family Rhodobacteraceae; genus Thermohalobaculum. The sequence continues at coordinate 4,711 of CAZWDE010000259.1, read as the reverse complement.
GACTTCTCCGCCCAGTCCGACACCTGCACCGTCACGCCCACCTACAAGGGCAACTACACCGAGACGATGACCGGCGCGATCGCCGCCTTCCGCGCCGGCGAGCAGCCGCACATCGTGCAGGTCTTCGAGGTGGGCACCGCCACGATGATGGCGGCCGAGGGCGCGATCTACCCGGTCGAGGAGCTGATGGCGGACCAGGGCAAGCCCTTCGACATCGACGCCTACATCCCGGCGGTCGTGTCCTACTACACCACGCCCGAGGGCGAGCTGCTCTCGCTGCCGTTCAACTCCTCGACGCCCGTCCTCTGGTACAACGCGACCAAGCTCGAGGAGCTCGGCCTCGCCGTGCCGACCACCTGGGACGAGCTCGAGACCGCCGCCCGGGCCGCGAAGGACGCGGGCGTGCCCGCGCCCTTCTCCTTCGGCTGGCAGAGCTGGACCCAGATCGAGAACTACTCCGCCTGGCACAACCTGCCGATCGGCACCCTCGAGAACGGCTTCGCCGGCCTCGGCACCGAGCTCACCTTCAACAACGAGCACGTGGTCGCCCACATCGCCCGCATCCAGCGGATGGGCGAGGCGGGCCTCTTCCAGTATGGCGGGCGCCGCGGCGACAGCCGCTCGCAGTTCGTCAACGGCGACGCGATCTTCTGGATCAACAGCTCGGCCTATTACGGCGGGTTCGTGAAGGACATCCAGGACTTCGAGTTCGGCCAGGCGATGCTGCCGCTCGACACCGCGGTCGCGAGCGAGCCGCAGAACTCGATCATCGGCGGCGCGACGCTCTGGGTGCTGCAGGGCGGCGAGGACGCGGAATACGCCTGCGTGGCCGACTTCCTCGCCTATCTCTCCTCGGCCGAGAACCAGGCCGAGTGGCACCAGGAGACCGGCTACGTGCCGATCACCACGGCGGCCTACGAGCTGAGCCGGGAGCAGGGCTACTACGAGGAGAACCCGGGCACCGACACCGCGATCCGCCAGCTCTCGCTCAACGAGCCGACGGCCAACTCGAAGGGCCTGCGCTTCGGCAACTTCGTGCAGATCCGCGACGTGATCAACGAGGAGCTCGAGGCGGCCTGGGCGGGTGACAAGACCGCCCGCGAGGCGCTCGACACCGCCGTCGAGCGGGGCAACGAGCTGCTCCGCCGCTTCGAGGCGCAGCACTCCGCCTCCAACTGATCCTCCGGCCGGGGGGCGGGCCGACCGCCCCCCGCGCCCGCCCGGCGCCGCCCGAGGCCGATGGGCCCGGGCGCCCGCCCGCGCCCGCCTTGCTTGACCCGGCGCGCGCCCGCTCCAGCCTCCCGGTCCGGCAGCAGATGGAGGCCCGCATGGACAAGGTTCTCGCGATCACCGGCGCCTCGACCGGCATCGGTGCGGCGACGGCGCGGGCGGCCGCGGAGGCCGGCTGGCGCGTCGTCCTCGGCGCGCGTTCGGCCGAGAAGCTCTCCGCGCTCGTCGAGGAGATCGGCGTCGAGCGCGCGCTCGCGGTGCCGTGCGACGTCCGCCGGATGCGCGACTGCGAGCAGTTCGTCGCCGCCGCGCGCGAGCGTTTCGGCCAGCTCGACGCGGTCTTCGCCAACGCCGGTCTCGGCGCGACCGTCCCGGGCCTCGAGGGCGACCCGGACAACTGGACCGAGATGGCGATGACCAACCTCCTCGGCCTCGCCCAGACCGTCAAGGCGGCGCTGCCGGCGCTGCGCGAGAGCGTCGGCCATGTCGTCGTGACGGGCTCGGTGGCGGGCCGGCGAACGCTCTCGGGGTCGTTCTACGGGGCGACGAAATGGGCCGCCAACGCCTATGGGTGGAACATGCGCGAGGCGCTCGCCGGCACGGGCATCCGCGTCACCGTGATCGAGCCGGGCATGGTCGACACGCCGTTCTTCGACGAGCCGAAGCCGGGCGCGCTCCGCGCCGAGGACATCGCGCGCACCGCGCTCTTCGCGCTCTCGCAGCCGCCGCATGTCGAGATCCACGAGCTTCTGGTGCTGCCCTGCCGGCGCGACTGAGCGTCGTGCGGGCGGGCCCGACGGGGCTTGCAATCCGCCCCCCGGTCCGGTCTATGGACGGCGGCGAGCGGGGGCGCGCGGCGTGCCCCGCCGGCCGCCAGGGGCGTACGGGGGGCTGATGGCAGAGCGGCGCACGGGGTTCTCGGGCAAGGCGCTGCCGCTCCTTCTCGTGGCGCCGCAGCTTCTGATCACCTTCCTCTTCTTCCTCTGGCCGGCGGCGCAGGCGCTGCAGCAGGGCTTCTTCGTCGAGGACCCGTTCGGCTTCGCGCGCCGCTTCGTCGGGCTCGAGAACTACGTCGCGCTCTTCGAGGACCCGCGCTATCTCGCCAGCGTCTGGCGCACGGTGATCTTCTCCTTCGCGGTGGCCGGCGCGGCGATCGCGCTCGCCCTCGGCCTCGCGCTCGCGGCCGACCGGGCGCTGCGCGCCGCGCTCGCCTACCGCTCGCTGCTGATCTGGCCCTACGCGGTCGCCCCGGCCCTGGCGGGCGTGCTCTGGTACTTCCTGCTCAACCCCTCGGTCGGCGTCTACGCGGACTGGCTCGCGGCCTTCGGCGTCGAGTGGAACCACTACGTGAACGGCCAGCAGGCGCTCGCGCTCGTCGTGATCGCCTCGGTGTGGAAGCAGATCTCCTACAACTTCCTGTTCTTCCTCGCCGGGCTGCAGTCGATCCCGCGCTCGCTGATCGAGGCGGCGGCGATGGACCATGCGGGCCCGTGGCGGCGCTTCTGGACCATCACGCTGCCGCTGCTGTCGCCGACCACCTTCTTCCTGCTGGTGGTCAACCTCGTCTACGCCTTCTTCGACACCTTCGCGACGATCCACGCCACCACCTCGGGCGGGCCCGCGGACGCCACCACCACCATGGTCTACCGCGTCTACAACACGGGCTTCATCGGGCAGGACTACGGCTCCTCCGCCGCGCAGTCGGTGATCCTGATGGCGCTCGTGATCGGGCTCGTCACCATCCAGTTCCGCTATGTCGAGCGGAGGGTGGTCTATTGACCGCCCGCGTCGCCGACATCGCGCGCCTGCCGGAGAACCAGCTGACGCTCCTCTGCCGGCACGTCTTCCTCGGCGAGCGGCCGGCGGCCTATCTCGAGCCGACCGAGGAGGGCATCCTGGTGCTGGCCTGCGGCGAGACCGACCATGGCGACGGCCCGGAGGACTGGCTCTCCGCGGGCTTCGGCGCGGCGGCGGCGCGCGACCCCTCGCTCCGCGACTGCCCGGCCGTGCCGCTCGGCCGGGCCGCGGAGCGGGCCGGCCCGGGCGAGCCCTGGTCGCTCGCGGCGCCCGCCGGCGAGGAGGGGGGCGCGGCGGAGGCGCGGCCCCCCGAGGAGCCGCCCGAGACCCCGCCGGGGCGCGGAAGATGATCGAGCGCCGGCCCGTCCTCACGCTGCTCACGCATCTCACCCTCGTCGCGGGCGTGGCGGCGGTGTGCTTCCCGCTCTGGATGGCGCTCGTCGCCTCGACCCACGAGGGCCCGCGCCTCAGCCAGGAGCCCCTGCCCCTCTGGTTCGGCGACCAGGGCCTCGCAACCTACGCCACGCTCCTCGCCGAGGGCTCGACGCAGGCCGGCACCATCTCGCTCGTCGCGATGATGCTGAACTCGCTCGTCATGGCGGTCGGCATCACCGCGGGCAAGATCGCGATCTCCCTCACCGCCGCCTACGCGGTGGTGTTCTTCCGCTTCCCCGGCCGGATGCTCTCGTTCTGGCTGATCTTCATCACGCTGATGCTGCCGGTCGAGGTGCGCATCCTGCCGACCTTCGACGTCGCGGCCGACATGCTGAAGCCCGCGCGCGAGCTCTGGCAGGCGGTCGAGGGCGACGTGGTGTTCTCCGGGCTGATGGGCCAGGAGGTCGCCGTCAGCTTCCCTCGGATCTCGCTCCTCAACTCCTACACGGGGCTCATCCTGCCGCTGATCGCCTCGGCGACCGCGACCTTCCTGTTCCGCCAGGTGTTCCTCACCATCCCGGACGAACTCGTCGAGGCCGCCAAGATGGATGGCGCCGGGCCCTGGCGCTTCTTCCGCGACATCCTGATCCCGATGAGCCGGACCAACATCGCCGCGCTCACCATCATCCTCTTCATCTACGGCTGGAACCAGTATCTCTGGCCGCTCCTGATCACCACCGACGCCGACTACACCACCGTCGTGATGGGCATCCAGCGCATGGTGAACTCGGGCGAGGCGCTGCCGGTCTGGCACGAGATCATGGGCACCGCCGTCCTCGCCATGCTGCCGCCCGTGATCGTCGTGCTCGCCATGCAGCGGCTCTTCGTCAAGGGGCTCACCGAGCAGGAGAAGTAGATGACCACCGTGACGATGGAGGGGCTCGCGAAGACCTATCGCGGCGGGGTCGAGGCGGTGAAGGGCGTCGATCTCGAGATCGCCGACGGCGAGCTGATCGTGATCGTCGGCCCGTCGGGCTGCGGGAAGTCGACGCTCCTGCGCATGGTCGCGGGCCTCGAGAGCATCACCGAGGGCCAGCTGCTGATCGACGGCAAGCGGGTCAACCGGCTGGAGCCCGGCGAGCGCGACATCGCCATGGTCTTCCAGAACTACGCCCTCTACCCGCACATGACGGTCTACGAGAACCTCGCCTACGGGCTCCGCAACCGGGGCGAGAAGGGCTCGGCGATCCGCACCAAGGTGCGCGAGGCGGCCGAGGCGCTGGGCCTGCGCGAGCTCTTGAAGCGCAAG
>CAZWDE010000258.1:0-5216 GCA_964632555.1 uncultured Limibaculum sp. | reverse complement strand
CATAGGAGTTGACCGTCTCGAGATTGATCATGAGGCGCATCACCGGGAAGTCGCCCGAGATCCCGTTGCCGCCCAGCATGTCGCGCGCCGTCCGCGCCACCTCGAGCGCCTTGCCGCAGTTGTTGCGCTTCATCAGCGAGATCGCCTCCGGCATCAGCCGGCCGTCCTCGATCAGCCGGCCGAGGCGCAGCGCGCCCGCGAGCCCCAGCGCGATCTCGGTCTGCATGTCGGCGAGCTTCTTCTGCACGAGCTGGGTCTGCGCGAGGGGACGGCCGAACTGGCTGCGGTCGAGCGTGTAGGTGCGCGCCGTGTGCCAGCACGCCTCGGCCGCGCCCATCGTGCCCCAGGCGATGCCGTAGCGCGCCCGGTTGAGGCAGCCGAACGGGCCCTTCAGCCCCTCGACGCCCGGCAGCAGCGCGTCCTCGCCGACCTCGACGGCGTCCATCACGATCTCGCCGGTCACCGAGGCCCGCAGCGAGAGCTTGCCCTCGATCTTCGGCGCCGAGAGGCCCTTCGCGCCCTTCTCCAGCACGAAGCCGCGGATCTTGCCGTCATGCGCGTCGGACTTCGCCCAGACGACGAAGACATCGGCGATCGGCGCGTTGGAGATCCACATCTTGGAGCCCGTCAGACGGTAGCCGCTGTCGGTCTTCTCGGCCCGCGTCGCCATCGCCGCCGGATCGCTCCCGGCGTCGGCCTCGGTCAGCCCGAAGCAGCCGATCAGCCGCCCCTCGGCGAGGCCTGGCAGATACCGCTCGCGCTGCGCGTCCGAGCCGTAGGCGTGGATCGGGTGCATCACGAGGCTCGACTGCACCGAGAGCATCGAGCGGTAGCCCGAGTCGATCCGCTCCACCTCCCGCGCCACCAGCCCGTAGGCCACATAGCCCGCGCCGAGCCCGCCATGCGCCTCGGGGATGGTGACGCCGAGCATCCCGTTGGCGCCGAACTCGGCGAAGATCTCGGGCTCGACCCGCTCCTCCTCGTAGGCGCGCTTGACGCGCGGCGCGAGGCGCTCCTCGGCGAAGGCGCGCGCGCTGTCGCGGATCATGCGCTCGTCCTCGGTGAGCTGGTCCTCCATCCGGAACGGATCCGCCCAGTCGAACGCGTGCGGGCGGTCGGTCTCGGGCTTCGCGATCGCTGGGGCGACGTTCATCGGCTCCTCCTCTGGTTCCCCCCGAGATAGCGCAGCCGGGCGGGCGCCGCAAACGCCGGGCCAAGCACCGCTAATGGCGCATAATCGTTGCGGGAATGCGCCCCAGCCGCTACCGTCCGGGCATGTTCGGGGGGCAGGACACATCAGGCATGGGTCCGCGCATGACATCCGGGGCGGGCGACCAGCCGTCGGGCGTCCGCTTCGTCGTGGCGCTGGTTCTGGCGCCGGCGCTGACGGCGCTGGTGATCGGCGCGTTCATCTTCATGATGATGAGCCTCAGCCGCAGCGCCGTCGAGGCGATCCCGGCGACGCTCGAGGCGACGGGCCGCGCGGCGCTCTACATCTTCGGCGCGAGCGCGACGGTCGGCATCGCGGTGACGGCGGCGCTGCGCCGGTTCCGGCTGCGGAACCCGTTCCTCTGGCTCGCCACCGGGGCGGCCTGCGGCGCGGCGGCCGCGCTGGTCTACGCGCTGGTCGAGGGCGTGCCGGCCTCGGCCGGGCTGATCGGCGTCTGCGCCCTGATCGGGTGGGGGCAATTCCTCGTGCTGCGCTGGATCGCCGGGCTGCGCTGAGGCGACACGGGGCGCGCGGCGGCGGCGGCCGCTCCCGACGGCGCGCTGGACAGGGCCCGGGAAAGCGGCGAGAACGCCGCGGGGGGACGAGCTGAGGAGGCGGGATTTGCCATGGACGGCGTGAGCGACGGGCCGGGCTGGCTCGGAAGCCTCGCGGATGCGGGCGGCACGCTCGGCCTCGCCGCGGGGTTCCTCGAGCGCGGCGGCCCCGCGATGTGGGCGATCGCCGCGCTGTCCGTCTTCGCCGTCGCCCTGATCTTCTGGAAATTCGCGAGCTTCCTCGCCGGCGGCGTCTGGCGCCGCGCGCGCGCCGAGGCGGCGGTGGCGGCGTGGCTCGCGGGCGAGGACGCGCGGGCGGCCGAGACCGCGTCGCGCAGCGCGAGCGCCTGCGCGCGGCTGGTGACGACGGCGATCGGCGCGGCGCGCGACCCGCTGCGCAGCCGCGAGGAGGCCGCGGCCGAGACGACGCGGATCGCCAAGCGCCTGCTCGGCGACGCGCAGACCGGCCTGCGCGGGCTCGAGGCGATCAGCACCATCGCGCCGCTGCTCGGCCTCTTCGGCACCGTGCTCGGCATGATCTCCGCCTTCCAGGGGCTCGAGACGGCGGGCGCGCGGGCCGACGCGGCCGAGCTCGCCGGCGGCATCTGGGAGGCGCTGCTGACCACGGCGGCCGGCATGGCGGTGGCGATCCCGGCCGCGGCCGCGCTCAGCTGGTACGAGGGCGTGCTCGACCGGCTCCGGCGCGACATGGAGGACATGGCCGGGCGCGTGCTCAACCGCCCGCGCGGCGAGCCCGCCGCCGCCCCCGTCACCGCGATCGGCGAGGCCGCGCGCCGCGCCGAAGCGGCCGAGTAGCCGCGCGATGCCGGCGCTCGATTTCGGCCCCGCCCGGCGCAGCCGGCGCCCCAGCCTGACCCCGCTCGTCGACGTCGTCTTCCTGCTGCTCGTGTTCTTCATGCTCGCCGCGCGCGCCGCCGCCGACCGGGCGCTGCCGGTGGTCACGCCGGCGCCGACCGGGGGCGAGGGCTACGAGGGCGCGCCGCGCATCGTCGCCGTCGCGCCGGAGGGGCTCGCGCTCAACGGCACGCCGGTGACGCTCGACGCGCTCGGCCCGCGCCTCGCCGCGCTGATGCCGGAGCCCGACGCCGTCGTCGTCGTCCAGCCGCGCGACGGCGTGCGGCTGCAGGACGTGGTGGTGGTGATCGACCATCTCGCGGCGGCCGGCCTCGGCACCGTGGTGCTGGCGGAGTGAGGCCGATGGATTTCTCGATCCCGCGCCCCCGCCGCACGCGCGATTTCATGGTCTCGATGGTCAACATCGTGTTCCTGCTGCTGATCTTCTTCCTGCTGACGGCCACCGTGCGCCCCGAGAGCCCCTTCGAGGTCGAGCCGCCGCGGAGCCTCGCGAGCGACCGGGCCGAGGCCGAGACGACGCTCTTCCTCGCGGCCGACGGGCGCATCGCCTTTGCCGGGCTGCGGGGCGAGGCGGTCTATCCCGCGGTTGCCGAGGCGGTGGCGGCGGGCGGCGCGCTCACCGTGCGGGCCGACGGGCGGGCGGAGGCGGCCGTCCTCGCGCGCGTGCTCGCCCGTCTGGGCGCAGCGGGGCTCGACACGGTCGATCTCGCGGTGCGCGCGCCATGACCGCGCGGGCGGCGCGCCGGGGCGCGGGGGCGACCCTCGCCTTCCCGCTCTTCCTCCTCGCGGCGGCGGCGCTCCACGCGGTCGCGCTCGCGGCACTCGCCCCGCTCGTCGAGACGCCGCCGCCGGCCGAGGGGCCGCTCTACCGCGTGCGCGGCGCCGACCCCGAGCTCGCCGCGCTCATCGCGGCGTGGAACACCCCGCCGGAGACCGGCGCGGCCTCCGAGCTCGACGGCCCCGGCCCCGAGGCGCCGCCGCCCGACACGACCGAGGCCGCCCGCGTCGAGGCGGAAGTCGAGGCGCAGGAGGCGGTCGAGGATCTCGGCCCCGTCTCGGGCCCCGGCAAGGAAGCCAGGCGGCCGATCTTCGCCCCGCCGCCGAAGGCGCGCACCGCGGCGCCGGCCGCGCCCACGCTCCGCGTCGCGCAGCTCTCCGAGACCGGGCTCGAGCGCGAGGTCGAGCCGATGGGGATCACACCGCCGGCGCTCGGCCGTCCCTCCGTCGGCGGCGCCGATCTCGGCATCGGCGGCGCCGCGGCCGACGGCGAGGCGGGCGGCGGCGGGATCGGCGCGAGCCTCGGCGGGCTCGACGGCGGCGGCGCGGCGGGCTTCGCGCTGCCGGACGCGCCCGTCGAGGAGAGCTTCGCGCCCGAGACCGCGCCGCTGCCGCCCGTGCGCCCGGCGAGCTGGCCGGAGCCCGGCCCCTTGCCGCCCGAATTCGCCCTCACCGAGGCGGGGCTCGCCGGCCCCGAGCCCGACCCGGACGCGCCGGTCGAGGACCTGCGCGCGCCCGGCGCCGGCGCGGTGGTGCCCGGTGGCCCGGGGCGCGCCGCGCCCGCGGGCCCGGGCGCGCCCGGCGTCTTCGGAGGACCGTCCGGCCCCGGCGGGCCGGCGCTGCCGGGGGCGGCGCCGCTCGCCCCGCCCCCCCTTCCGCCCGAGGCGGACGCGGAAGCGGAGGCCGATGCCGCCGGCGGCGGCTGAGCCTCAGCCCATCGTGGGGATCGAGAACTCCGCCCCCTCCTTGACGCCCGAGGGCCAGCGCGCCGTGACGGTCTTCGTCTTCGTGTAGAACTTGAACGCGTCCGGCCCGTGCTGGTTCAGGTCGCCGAAGGCCGACTTCTTCCAGCCGCCGAAGGTGTGGTAGGCGAGCGGCACGGGGATCGGCACGTTGACCCCCACCATCCCGACATTCACCCGGCTCGCGAAGTCGCGCGCCGTGTCGCCGTCCCGCGTGAAGATCGCGACGCCGTTGCCGTATTCGTGGTCCATCGCGAGGCCGAGCGCCTCCTCGTAGCTCGTCGCGCGCACGGTCGAGAGCACCGGCCCGAAGATCTCGGTCCGGTAGATGTCCATGTCCCGCGTCACCCGGTCGAACAGGCAGCCGCCGAGGAAGTTGCCGGTCTCGTAGCCCTGCAGGCGGAAGCCGCGCCCGTCGACGACGAGCTCGGCCCCCTCCTCGACCCCGCGGTCGACGAGCCCCTTCACCCGGTTGTACGCCTCGCGGGTGACGAGGGGCCCGAAATCCACGTCCTCGCCCGCCGTGTAGGGGCCGATCTTGAGGCTCTCGACGCGCGGCGCCAGCTTGCCGACCAGCCGGTCGGCCGTCTCCTCGCCCACCGGCACCGCGACCGAGACCGCCATGCAGCGCTCGCCCGCCGCGCCGTAGCCCGCGCCGATGAGGGCGTCGACCGCCTGGTCGAGATCGGCGTCGGGCATGACGATCATGTGGTTCTTCGCCCCGCCGAAGCACTGCACGCGCTTGCCGTGGGCGCAGCCGCGCTCGTAGACATACTGCGCGATCGGCGTCGAGCCGACGAAGCCGACCGCGCCGATGTCCGGGTCCTCGAGGATCGC
>CAZWDE010000257.1:0-5244 GCA_964632555.1 uncultured Limibaculum sp. | reverse complement strand
CGAGCGGCGACATCGGCCCGATGACCGCGACGAGAAAGACCATGATCGGGGGCAAGAACGAGCAGCGCATCTGTCGTGCGAGATCAAGAAAGGTCGCGTCGAACCAGCGGCCGGCCTGAGCAAAGGGCATGCGGGCGGCTCTCCTCCAGCCTGCGGGTCTCTGGCCCCCGAGAGCGGCGGTTTCCGGGTCGATCAGACGCAGGCCGCAGCAGATGCCTGATGTGCGGAGGGGCTTCCGGCGACACCCGCAGTCAAATCAACGAAGTTTGAAGACTGCGGTGGTGGGCGCGGCTGGGATTGAACCAGCGACCCCTACGATGTCAACGTAGTGCTCTCCCGCTGAGCTACGCGCCCGGTCGCCGTCGGTCTTCGGCGTATAGGGCTATCACGAAGCGCGCGCAAGCCGGGGGCGTGGGGAAAAAAGCGCTGGAACGGCGAGGCTTCCCCCCTAGAGTGACAGCAATGAGCCAGCCCGCGCCCTTTGCTGTCGATGACCCCGCTCCGCTGACCTCGGGGGCGGTGTTCAGCTCGCCGCACAGCGGGCGCGACTACCCGGATGCGCTGACCGAAGGGACGTCGCTCGATCTGCGGAGCCTGCGCGCTTCGGAGGATGCGCTCGTCGACCAGCTCTTCGCCGCCGCCCCGCGCCATGGCGCGCCGCTGATCCGGGCGAGCCTGCCGCGCGCCTGGCTCGACCTCAACCGCGCCGCGACCGATCTCGACCCGGCGCTGATCGAGGGCGTGCGCGCGACCGGGCCCAACCAGCGGGTGGCGGCCGGGCTCGGCGTGGTGCCGCGGGTGGTCTCGGAGGGGCAGGAGATCTATGCCGGCAAGATCAGCCTCGCCGAGGCCGAGGCGCGCATCGACGCGGTGCACCGGCCCTATCATGACCGCCTCGAGGAACTGATCGATCGGGCTCGGACGCGCTTCGGGATCGCGGTCCTGTTCGACTGTCACTCGATGCCGAGCGAGGCGCTGCGTGCGGCGCCGCGGGTCCGGGGCCGGGCGCCCGACATCGTGCTCGGGGACCGGTTCGGCGCCTCGGCCGCGCGCTCGGTGACGGCGCGCACCCAGGAGGCGTTTGAGCGGGCAGGGCTCCGGGTGGCGCGCAACGCGCCCTTCGCCGGCGGCTACATCACCCAGCGCCACGGGCGGCCGCATCTGGGCGCCCATGCCGTGCAGATCGAGATCGACCGCGGGCTCTATCTCGACCAGCGCCGGATCGAGCCGAGCAGCGGCTTTGCCGAGATCGTCGCCTTGATCGAGGGCGTGACGGCGGAGCTTGCGCAGATCGTCGGCGAGACCGGCCGCCTCGCAGCCGAGTAATCTCCCTCCCGACACAAAAAAGGGGCCGGGTTGCCCCGGCCCAGTCTAAGGGAGGAAACGCCCAGGAAGGGCTGCGATGCAACGCACCGCACGGAGGAGATTAGGTGTGCGGCGCAACAAGATCAAGACGCCATGTCGTCGAATTCGGGAAAATGCGCCCGTCCCGCAGGCATTCGACGAAGACGGCAGGCTGCTTTGCTCAAATCGCATGGCTAATGCCCAAATAGGCGGCAAATGAGCGCCGCTAGCGAAGGGTGCGACCGCGAAAGATTGCGTCCTGGCCAAAGCGGGCGCGGAGCCCGTCGGTCACCCGCTCGGCGCGCGCGCGGGCAGCATGGCCGTCGTCGAAGAGCCGGGCCGGGGCCTCGCCGGAGTCGGGCGCGAGCGCCGAGAGGCCGATCCCGATCAGCCGGAACGGCCCCTCGGCCAGCGCCCCCGAGAGGAGCCGCTCCGCCGGCGGGAAGAGGTCCTCGGCGAGGTTGGTGGGCGTGCCGAGCCCCGCCTGGCGCGTGAGCCCGCGAAAGTCTCGGGTCTTCAGCTTGAGCGTGACCGTCGCGCCGACCAGCGCCTTGGCCTTGGCTCGGTCCGAGACCCGGACCGCCAGGCGCCAGAGATGCCCGATCAGCGGATCCGCCTCGGCGAGATCGGTCTCGAAGGTGGTCTCGGCGGAGATCGACTTGACCGGCCGGTCGGGCGTCACGTCGCGCGCATCCTCGCCGACCGCCAGCGCGGCCAGCCGCTCGCCGATCCCGCCATAGCGCGCAACCAGCCGGTCCGGTCCCGCGGCCGCGAGATCGGCGAGCGTCCGGTAGCCATCGCCCTCGAGCCGGCCCGCGAGCGCCGCGCCGACACCCCAGAGGCTCCGCACCGGGCGGGGGGCGAGGAAGGCGCGCGTCTCCGCCCGACCGATCACCGCGAAGCCCCGCGGCTTGTCGAGATCGGAGGCGGTCTTGGCGAGGAACTTGTTGTGGCTGAGGCCGACCGAGACGGTCACGCCCTCCTCGCGCTCCACCTCGCCCGCGAGCCGCGCGAGGGAGAGGGCCGGCGGCGCGCCGAGAAGCCGCTCGGTGCCCGAGAGGTCGAGGAACGCCTCGTCGAGCGAAAGCGGCTCGACGAGCGGGGTGAGCGCCTCCATCCGCGCGCGGATGGCGCGCGAGACGGCGGCGTAGACCTCCATCCGCGGGCGCACCACCGTCGCCTCCGGGCAGAGGGCCAGCGCCTTGAACATCGGCATCGCCGAGCGCACGCCCGCGATCCGCGCGATGTAGCAGCAGGTGGTGACCACGCCGCGCCGCCCGCCGCCGACGATCAACGGCCGGTCCGCGAGCTCGGGCCGGTCGCGCTTCTCCACCGAGGCGTAGAACGCGTCGCAGTCGACATGGGCGATGGCGAGGCTCCCGAGCTCCGGATGCGCGACCCGGCGCGGGCTCGCGCAGGCGGGGCAGCGCGCGGGGTCCCCGTCCTCCCGCCATGTCAGACAATCCCGGCAGAGCGCGGGCATCCGAGCCTCCGTGGGCCTCTCCGGCGGGAATCCTAGCGCGTTCGGCGGCCCGGCGCAGCCGCTCAGGGGCGGGCGATCTCGGCGAGCACCGCCTCGGCGGCCGCACGCGGGTCGGCCGCGGCCCAGATCGGCCGGCCGACGACGATGTGGTCCGCCCCGGCCGCGAGCGCGTCCGCCGGCCGCGCGAGGCGCTTCTGGTCGCCCGGCGCCGCGCCCCTCGGCCGGATGCCCGGCGTCACGATCAGCCGGCCCTCGGCCTCCGGCAGCGCCCGGATCGCCGCCGCCTCGCGCGCCGAGGCGACCACGCCGTCGGCCCCGGCCGCGAAGGCGCGCCGCGCCCGCTCGACCACGAGATCGGACAGCGCGCCCGGCTCCATCATCATCGCGTCGAGATCCTCGCGGTCGAGCGAGGTGAGGAGCGTCACGGCGAGGATGCGCACCGGCCCCGCGCCGCGCCCCGCGCAGGCCGCGGCCACCACCTGCGGGTCGCCATGCACGGTGAGGAGGTCGAGATCGAAGGCCGAGAGCCCGCGCACCGCCGCCTCGACCGTCGCCCCGATGTCGAAGAGCTTGAGGTCGAGGAAGACGCGCTTGCCGGCCTCCTTGAGCTCCATCGCGAGCGCGAGGCCGCCGCCCGTCAGCATCCCGAGGCCGATCTTGTAGAACCCCACCGCCGGCCCGATGCGCGTGGCGAGCGCGGCGCCCTCGACCGCCGTCGGCACGTCGAGCGCGACGATCAGCCGGTCATCCATGCCGGGGCGCCCCGCGGAGCTCGGAGCGACGCGTGACCGGGTCCCCGCGGTTCGGCACCGCGGTGCCGCCACGGCCCGGGACCGCCCTCGCCGCGATGCCCGGCCGGAGCTGCGCGCGCGCGATCGCCTCGCCGGCATCCGCGTGCGCCGGGGACGTCCATCCGCGCCGGACGCGCCGGATCGCCATGTGTCCACTCCTCCGTTGCTCGGCCGGTGATGGCCCGACCGGCGCCGCGTCGCAAGCCTCAGGGGGCGGGCGCGTCGAGGACGACGTCGACCGCGAAGCGCCCGCGCCCGAGCGGCCGGATCTCGAGGCGCGGCGCGAGGCCCGCATCGGCGTCGGTCGCGAACCGGGCCTCGGCCGCCGCGACGAGGCGGTCGATCTCGCGCTCGCGCCAGACCGCCGCGACGAGCCGGCACTCGGCCCGGGCGAGCGCCGAGCCTTCGCCGGTCTCGGCGCCGCAGCGCGCCGCGGAGGTCTCGGCCAGCGCGTCGGACCGCGCGCGGAGGCGGCCGGCGGCGATGGCGGCGAGCGGATCGCCCGAGGCGTCCCAGCGCCCGATCAGCCCCTCGATCCGGACCGCCGTCTCGATCCCCAGCGTGTCGGCGGCGAGCGTCAGGCAGGCCGCCCGGGCCACCGGCAGGGTCTCGGCGCGGCAGTGGACCGCGTCGGCGGACGCGGCGGCGGGCAGGGCGGCGAGGACGAGGATCGCGGCGAGGCGGGACATGACACCAACTCCGGGGCAAGGACAAACACGGCCCACACTCTGCCGGCGGCTTGCGGCGGGATAGGGGCAAACCCATCTTGACAATTGGGCGCGGGCCGTGCGGACGCGTCCTCTCACCAGCCGCCGAGGGTGCCGGTCTCGGGCCCTGCGGCGCATGCGCTCATCACGGAGGCAGTCCATGGATCTTGAGAAATTTACCGATCGCGCGCGGGGCTTCCTGCAGTCCGCCCAGACGATCGCGCTGCGCGAGGGGCACCAGCGGCTCGGCCCGCTGCACCTGCTGAAGGCGCTGCTCGACGACGCCGAGGGGCTCGCGGCCAACCTGATCGGCCAGGCGGGCGGCGATGCGCGCGCGGCGCTCGCCGGCACCGAGGCGGGGCTCGCCAAGATCCCCAAGGTCTCGGGCGGCGACGGCCAGATCTACATGGATCAGGCGCTCGCGCGGCTGCTCGACGAGGCGCAGCAGGTCGCGGCGAAGGCCGGCGACAGCTACGTGACCGCCGAGCGCCTGCTGCTCGCGATCGCCCTCGCCAAGGGCACCGAGGCGCAGAAGGTGCTGGAGAGCGCGGGCCTCCGCCCGCAGCCGCTGGAGCAGGCGATCGCCGCCCTCCGCAAGGGCCGCACCGCCGACACCTCGGCCGCCGAGGAGGGCTACGACGCGCTCAAGAAATACGCGACCGATCTCACCGAACGCGCCCGCGAGGGCAGGATCGACCCGGTGATCGGGCGCGACGAGGAGATCCGCCGCGCCGTGCAGGTCCTCTCCCGGCGCACCAAGAACAACCCCGTGCTGATCGGCGAGCCCGGCGTCGGCAAGACCGCCATCGCCGAGGGGCTGGCCATCCGCATCGTCAACGGCGACGTGCCCGAGAGCCTGAAGGACAAGCAGCTCCTCGCGCTCGACATGGGCGCGCTGATCGCGGGCGCGAAGTACCGC
>CAZWDE010000256.1:0-5271 GCA_964632555.1 uncultured Limibaculum sp. | reverse complement strand
ACGGCCATCGGGATCAGGTCGCCCGACTCCTTGCGCGCGCCCTCGCCGACGGCGATCACGCGGCCCTCCTGGGGCTTCTCCTTGGCGGTGTCGGGGATGATCAGGCCGCCGGCGGTCTTCTCGTCGGACTCGATGCGCTCGACGAGGACGCGGTCGTGAAGCGGAGTGAAGTTCATGGGTCTCGCTCCTTGGTTCCAGCTGTGGCACGGACGGGGCCCGGCCGGGCCCTGCCTGTTAGCACTCACCCGAGGCGGGTGCTAACAGTCCGATCGGGTGGGTAGCCAAAGCGTCGCAGGCTGTCAACGGGATTGTGCGGCGACGCGGCCGCCAACGGGCCCCCCGGCGCCTCGCGCCGGCGCCCCGCGGCCCGGCCGATTGGGATGTGACAAGCGCCGCTTGACAGGGCATCATCGCCGCGCAGCCCGCCTGCCATTTCGAAAGGCCCTTTGATGCGTATTGTCGCCCGGATCCTTTGGATCGTCGCCCTCGCGCTCGCCCTCGTCGCCCCCGCGGCCGCCGCCTGCCTCGGCCGCGACCTGATGCGCGAGCTCGCCCGCGAAAACCCCGAGATGCACGCCGAGATCCTGCGCCGCGGCAAGGCCGTGGCCAACGGGCGCGGGCGGTTCTGGGAGGTCCGCGCCCCCGGGGTCGCGCCGTCCTATCTCTACGGCACGCTGCACAGCACCGAGGCGGCCTCCCGCGGCCTGCCCGAGGCGGCGGCCGAGGCGCTCCGCAGCGCCCGCGTCGTCATGGTCGAGCTGACCCCCGCCGAGCAGGACCGGCTCCAGAAGCGGCTCGCGACCGACCCCGGCTTCGCCATGCTGAAGCGGGGCCCGACGCTCTCCGAGCGGCTCACCCCCGCCCAGCACGCCAGCGCCAAGAGCGTGCTCGCCGCCCGCGGCATTCCGATCGCCGCCGCCGAGCGGCTGAAGCCGTGGCTCCTCGTCTCGATGATCGCCGTGCCGCGCTGCGAGCAGGTCGAGATCGCCGCCGGCCACCCGGTGCTCGACGACTGGATCGCCGCGCGCGCCAAGGAGCTCGGCATCCCGGTGATCGGGCTCGAGACCTTCGAGGAGACCTTCGCCGCCTTCGACAGCCTCTCGGAGCGCGAGATGACGAGCCTGCTGGTCGACGGCTTCGCCTCGGCCGCGCTCGAGGAGGACCTCCGCCGCACGCTCGAGGCGCTCTACAGCGAGGGCGAGATCGCCGCGATCACCGAGTTCAACGTCTGGTTCTCCGAGCAGTCGGGCCATGTCGACAACCCGCGCGGCGGCGCCGTGGCGCTCGAGCGCGCGCTGATCGCGGGGCGCAACCGGATCTGGCTCGACCGGCTGATCGAGGAGATCGCGCAGGGCGGCGTCTTCGCGGCCTTCGGCGCGCTCCACCTGCCGGGCGAGGAGGGGATCGTCACGCAGCTGCGGCTGGCCGGCTTCTCGATCCGCCGCGTCGGGCTCTGACGCCCGCTCAGCCGGCCGCGGCGGCCCCCGCGAGGAGCCCCGCGACCGCGCCGATCGTCAGCGGCCAGCGCAGCCGCGCCCACCAGGCCGGCGCGCCGCCGCGCCGGGTCAGCGCCACGTCCGAGGCGAGCAGCGCGACGAAGCCGAGCGCCAGGAGGGTCAGCTCGACCCGCAGGCCGCGGATCGGGCTGCCGTCGAGCCCGACGCCGACGAGCAGCGTGATCCAGGCGTAGAGCGACCAGACGACCGCGAGCGCGAGGCTCTCGGCCCGCGGCCCCTCGCCGAGGCCGGCCGCCGCGAAGCCCCAGCGGCAGCCGCCGAGAAAGGAGAGGATCAGCGCCCCGTAATCCCCGAGCGCGGCGGCCACGCGCACGTCTTGGTCGGGGTCGGCCAGCAGCAGCGCGACCGGCAGGCCGGCGAAGGGCAGCAGGCCGGCGCCGCCGAGCCAGGCCGCGGCCGACGGGACCACGGCCCGCGCCACGCTGCTCTCGCCCGTCTCACGCCCGCCCGAACTCGCCTCCATCGCACCGCTCCGCCGCTTGACCCGGCCGGTTCCCGACTACCTCGCCGCTCATGAGCACACTTCTATCGCAGGACACGCAAACGACAACCGCCGACCCCAACGCGGCCGAGGCCGTGTGGTACGACGGCGCCTGCCCGGTCTGCACGCGCGAGATCGGCTGGTACCGGCGGATGCGCGGCGCCGAGGACGTCCGCTGGATCGACGTCAGCCGCCCGGACGCGCCGCTGCCCGAGGGCGAGACGCGCGAGGCGCTGCTCGGCCGGTTCACCGTGGCGCGCCGGAGCGGGGCGCTCGCCTCCGGGGCGGCGGGGTTCAGCGCCCTCTGGCGCGCGCTCGGGCCGACGCGGACGCTCGGCCGGCTGACCGACCGCGAGCCCTTCCGCACCGTCGGCGAGGGGCTTTACCGGCTGTTCCTGCGGCTGCGCCGCATCTGGCGCTGAGGCCCGGCGCGCCGGGCCTTGCGGCGGTCGGTCGGCGCGGGCACAGTCCGTCGCGCGGCGCTGCGCCGCGCCAGCCGCGAGGAGAGCCCCATGCGCCGCCTGACCCGCGCCTTCTGCGTCGCCGCGCCCGTCCTCGCCCTCGGCTGGTCGGGTCTCTGGGTGCTCGGCCGCGACGCGATCGCCGAGCGCCTCGACGCGGGCGTCGAGCGCCTGCGGCTCGGTGGGCTCGCCGTCGAGATCGGCGACGCCTCGATCGCCGGCTTCCCCTTCGCCTACGCCGCCGAGCTGCGCGACGTCACGCTGGCGGACCCGAGAAGCGGCGCGCGCACGGCGCTGCCCGAGCTCCGCAGCGAGGTGCAGATCGCCACCCTCGGCCGGCTGACCACGCGCCTGCCCAGCCGCTTCACCGTCACGCTGCCCGTCGGCCCAGAGCTGCGCGCCGCGCTGCCCGGCCTGCCGGCCGAGCTCACGGTGGTGATCGAGGCCGAGGGACTCGAGATGGTCACCGAGCCCGGCCTCGACGGCGGTCTCGGCTTCGGCGTGAGCGCGCGGCGCGTCGCCGTGACCCCCGAGACCCCGCCCGAGGCGCTCGATTTCGCCCTGACGCTGCACGAGATCGAGGCGAGGCTCGGTCTCGAACCGCCCGGCGAGGGCGGGCTCCCGGGCGCCGAGGCGACCCTCGCCGCGGGCGCGCTCGCCTTCGAGGCGGAGGACCGCACCGACGGCCTCGCCCGCCGCGTCGAGGCGCGCCTCGCGGGCCTCGATCTTTCGGGGGCGGCGAGCCTCGCCGATCTCTCGGGCCTCGCGCGCCTGCTCGACGGCCGCCCGGGCGCCGACGGGCGCGTGACGCTCGCGGCGCGCGACGTGGTCACCCGCTTCGAGGTCGACGGGGCCACGCCGGCGGAGAGCGGCCGGGTCGCCCTCGCGGCGGACGCGCTCGACGGGCGCGCGGAGATCGCCGACGGATCGCTCGTCGCGCGCGCCGCGCTCGACGGCGCCTCGGCCGCTCTCCGCCCGCAGGGCAACGCGGCGGCCACCGGCCCCGACGCGCCCGCGGGCGCGATCGGCGCCGCCCGGCTCGAGGCCGACACCGTGCTTCCGCTCGCGCCCGCGCCCCGGATGGGCCCGATCCGCCTCGCGGCGACCGCGCAGGGCATCGCCCCGTCGGCCGATCTCTGGGCCCGGCTCGACCCCGAGGGCCTGCTGCCGCGCGACCCGGGCCAGGCCGAGCTCGCGATCGAGGGGCGGGCGCGCTGGCTCCGTCCGCCCTCCGAGCGCGGGCCGGGCGGCGAGCCGCCGATCGCCTTCGAGCGCCTCGCGCTCGAGCGGCTCGAGCTCGCGGGGCTCGGCGCCGTCGTCACGGGGCAAGGCGCGCTCGACTACGACGTGCCGACCCAGCGCCCGACCGGGGCGGTGCGGCTCGAGCTCTCGGGCGTCCTCGGCCTCATCCGGCGGCTCCACGAGGCGGGGCTGATCGCGCAGGAGACGGTGCAGTCGATCGCCACGCTCGCCGCCTTCTACACCCGCGCGGGCGACGGGCCGGACGAGCTCCGCGCCGAGATCGCCCTCGACGGCGAGGCGCTGAGCGTCAACGGCGACCGCATCCGCTAGCGCCGGGCGCGCTCAGAGCAGCGCCTCGATCTCGGCGAGGAGCGCCGCGGGCACCGCCACGCCCTCGGCCTCCACCCGCGCGCGCCGGGCGAGCCGGCTGGCGCCCGGCAGCCGCGCCCCCTCCTCCGCCGCCAGCGCCTCGAGGAGCCGCTCGGCCCGCGCGAGCCGCGGGGCCGCCGCGCCGAGGCGGCCGGGGTCGATGGCGAGCAGGAACTCGCCGCCCGGCGCCGGCCCGGCGGGCGCGGCCGAGCCGCCCGCCTCGAGGCTCGTCACCTCGTCGAGGAGCGGGCCCGCGAGGAGATCGACCATCAGCGCCAGCAGCCCGCCCTTGACGCCGCCCGTCGCCAGCTGCGCCCCGCCTTCGAGGATCGCGCGCGGGTCGGTCGTGGGCCGGCCCTCGGCGTCGAGCCCCGCGCCCTGCGGCACGCTCCGCCCCTCGCGCGCGGCGAGCAGGATCTCGCCCCGGGCCATCGCCGAGGTCGCCATGTCCCAGACGAGCGGCTCGCCCCGGCCCGTCGCGCCGCCCTCGCCGTCCGGCCGCGGCCAGGCGAAGGCGAGCGGATTGGTCCCGAAGAACGGCCGCCGCCCGCCCGGCGCCGCGACATAGGGCGGCGAGGAGGTCATCGCGAGCGCGACGAGACCCTGCGCGCCGAGCGCCGCCACCTCGGGCCAGAGGCCCGCGAAATGCACCGTGCGCCGGATCCCGAGGAGCGCCACGCCCTGCGCGGCCGCCGCCTCGGCGAGCGCGGGCAGCCCGACGCCGTGCGCCACCGGCGCGAAGCCGCCGTCGCCCTCGACGATCACGGCCCCCGGCGCCGGGCGCTCGACCCGCGGCCGGGCGCGCCCGTTGACCTGCCCGTCGCGCAGCATCGCGACATGCCCCGGCAGCCGCAGGATCCCGTGGCTGCGCCCCACGTCGCGCTCGGTGGCGATCATCGTCGCCGCCACCGCCCGCGCGTTCTCGCGGTCGCAACCGTTTGCCTCCAGCACCCGCTCGGCGAGCTCCGTGAGCTCCGCGAGGCTGCGTGTCACCGTCTCCATCGCCTCTCCCTTCGCCCGGCGGCCGAGCATCCCGCGCCCGCCGCGCGGGCTCAAGGGCGTTTGCCTCGCGCCGCGGATCGGCTATAGCGGGGCCATGACAGCCGACCGGTCGATCCGCCGCGCCCCCGGCGCCCGCCTCGGGCTCCTCCTTAGCCGCCCCTGAGCGTGCCGGGACCGGCGGCGCGCGCGCTCAGGGGAT
>CAZWDE010000255.1:0-5277 GCA_964632555.1 uncultured Limibaculum sp. | reverse complement strand
TCACCGCGACCGAGTTCTACGCCGAGATCGAGGGCCACCCGGCCGACCCCGCGGTGGCCCGCGCGCTCGAGGAGCTCGGCTTCTTCTCGGCGCGGCTCACCATCCTCGGCGTCTTTCCCGCCCACCCCTATCGCCGCACCGCCTCGCACACCCGCCCCTAACCAAATCCACGGACGGAAACCTTTCCGGCCGGGCAAATGTGAAGGGCTGTGAGAAGAGGTTGTTCAACAAGATTGCCTCAAAATCTTAATATTTTTGGATGGAAGAATGCCCCATCTCAGCGTTGCGCTAAGGCGTCACCGTATTTCGACTCTCACAGGTCCAAGCATAGCGGCACTAGTATTTCCAAAATTTCCGTTGATAAGGTATACTAATATTTGTAATATAGAGCGTTTAATTCTGCTTCGATAAGAGATGCACAGCCTTCCTTATATTTGGCACGAAGAACAGCACCATTACCGGCTTCGCCCAGAATCCACACAATTTTTGGTTTAAACTTATGAACAGCGCAAAGTTTTTTATAAAAGTTTTTGTCTGTTTCCAATTTTAGATCCTGCCCTGTCGAGTTTATTAAATATTGAGTGAGTTTTTGCACTTTATTTCCATATTTAATTTCGCAAAGAAGTTTGATCTCTTCTCTCGGATCATAGCCGACGACGTCGAATGCGTATCCCGGCGACTGCATCCCTAGGGATTCAATGGGCCAGCCAAACTCAAGAACAAGTCGTGTCATGGAGCCAATCGAAATAACTGGTTCAAGCGATAACTTTATAGGTCGATTTTTTGCTGTATTAGATCCACTGGGATATAAAATAAATTCGCGAGCCGCCATCTTTTGTGCAGTAAAGAACTTCCCTTCTCGTCCAGCAATTCTGTGTTCAATTGCGCGGAGAAACCACTCTGCGTCGTGTTCGGAAACCGCATTGATTGAGTCTTCGACGAGCGCACCACAATAAAGCGTTGGCTCTGCTGCGCGACATGCGGGCAGATAGTCGCTCTTTACCCACTCGACGAAGGCTTGTTTGTTTCTCATTGAAGTCCCCGTATTTTCTCGGCCTGACGCCATGGGGTTATTCCGCAAGGCCCGGGTCCTGCACCAAAGCCCCGCGCAGCGGGGCCGGTAAGTAACTAGTGGCTTGAGGTATCCTGCGGGGTCTGGATGACACGCTAATGCGGAGTGGCTCAGCCGGAGGCGGCGATGAGCTCGGACTGCTTGACGACGACCTCGGCCTGGCGGATCGAGGCGAGGTCGATCAGCTTGCCGTCGAGCGTGACGGCGCCCGCGCCGGACTTCTGCGCCTCGGCCATCGCCGCGAGGATGCGCCGGGCCTTCTCGACCGCCGCGTCGGTCGGCGTGAAGACCTCGTTGCAGAGCGCGATCTGGCTCGGGTGGATCGCCCATTTGCCGACCATGCCGAGCGTCGCCGAGCGGAGCGCCTGCGCGCGGAACCCGTCCGGATCGGAGAAGTCGCCGAACGGCCCGTCCACGGGCAGCACGCCATGGGTGCGGCAGGCGGCGACGATCGCGACGCAGGGGTAGTGCCACGGATCGGCGTAGTGGCGCGCCCGCTCGCCCTCCTTGGGGTCCTCGATCATGTAGTAGGTCGCCTGCGTGCCGCCGATCGCGGTGGTCTGCATCCCCATGAAGGCGGCGTAGTCGGCCGGCCCGAGGCTCATCGCCTGCATGCGCGGCGAGGCGGCGGCGATCTCCTCGACATGGGCGAGGCCGGCCGCGGTCTCGATGATCACCTCGAGGCCGAGGCGCTTCTCGCGGCCCTTCTCCTGCTCGATCGCCGAGACCATGGCGTCGACCGCGTAGACGTCCTTCGCGTTGCCGGCCTTGGGGATCATGATGAGGTCGAGCCGGCCGTTGGTCTGCTCCATCAGGTCGACCACGTCGCGCACCCAGAAGGGCGTGTCGAGCCCGTTGATCCGCACCGAGAGGGTCTTCTGCCCCCAGTCGATGTCGTTGATCGCCTGGATCACGTTCTTGCGCGCCTCGATCTTGTCGTCGGGCGCGACGGCGTCCTCGAGGTCGAGATTGATCACGTCGGCCGCGCTCGCCGCCATCTTCTCGAAGAGCGCCGGGCGCGAGCCCGGGCCGAAGAGCTGGCAGCGGTTGGGGCGCGCCGGCGGCGCGGGCTGGACGGTGAAGCTCATGGCGGTCTCCCTCGGGCGCGCGTCGGCGCAAGAATGTTGCGCCGGACCCTATGGCGCGCGTCCTCTCCGGTCAATCGCGGCGCGCGGGCTTTCGGGCGGGCCCCGGAGGCCCTAGGATCGGCTGCCCTGCGAGGAGACGCCGATGAACGGAGCCCGCGCGCGCGACGCGCGCCAGATCTTCGTGATCCACATCCCGCGCACGGCGGGCACCTCGCTCCGGGCCTGGCTTCGCGAGGCGGTGGGCGCGGACGCGCTCTACTGGACGGGGCCGGGGCGGCCCGCCTTCGCCGAGCTGCCCGACGCCGAGATCCGGCGCCTCGGCGTCATCGGCGGGCACATCGCGTTCCCCGAGGCGCATTGGGGCCTCGCCTGGCGGCGCCGGCGCCCGGTGCGCGCGCTGCGCGCGATCCGCCGCCCGCCGCGGATCTACTGCGCCGTGATGCGCGAGCCGGTGGAGGCGCTGGTCTCGCATTTCGAGCATGTCGAGCGGCTCGGCGGGCATGGCTGGGCGACCGGCGGCACGCTCGACGAGGCGCTCGCGCGCGACGCCAAGTTCCTCCGCCGCTCGCGCGGGCTCCAGTGCCATTACCTGAGCGGCTGGCGGCACGCGCGCCCGACGCTCGCCCGGCTCTCGCGCACGCCCTTCGTCGTCGGCACGCTCGACCGGCTCGACGACTTCGTCGAGGTGCTCTCGGGCCTTCTCGGCGGCGGGCCCGCGCTGCCCCGCCTCAACGGCGCGCCGTCGCCCCCGCCGCCCGTGGCGCCCGCCCTGCGGGCCCGGCTCGCCGAGCTGACCGCCGAGGACCGCGCCGTCTACGAGGCGGTCCGGGCCCGCGGCGTCTGGCTCAATCTGGAGCCGCGGAGCCCATTGACCGGCCTCGCGCGCGCGCCTTAATCACCCGCATGGAATTGCCGATCCTCATCCATCCGGACCCCCGGCTCCGCAAGCTGTGCGCCCCCGTCGCCGAGATCGACGCGGGGCTCGAGCGGCTGATCGACGACATGTTCGCGACGATGTACGCGGCGCCCGGGATCGGCCTGGCGGCGCCGCAGGTGGGGGTCGACGCGCGCCTCGTGGTGATCGACTGCGCCAACACCGAGGACGGCGAGGCGCCCGATCCGATGGTGCTGATCAATCCCGAGGTCGTCGCCGCCTCCGAGGAGCAGCGCACCTACAACGAGGGCTGCCTCTCGGTGCCGGACCAGTACGCCGACGTGACCCGCCCCGCGGCCGTCACCGTGCG
Organism: uncultured Limibaculum sp.; assembly: GCA_964632555.1. Lineage (GTDB taxonomy): Bacteria > Pseudomonadota > Alphaproteobacteria > Rhodobacterales > Rhodobacteraceae > Thermohalobaculum. The sequence continues at coordinate 1,873 of CAZWDE010000255.1, read as the reverse complement.
CTTCACCGACCGGACGGGCGCCGACCAGCGGCGCGACTTCGCGGGGCTCCGCGCGACCTGCGTGCAGCACGAGATCGACCACCTGAACGGCAAGCTCTTCATCGACTATCTGGGGCCGATGCGCCGGCAGCTCATCACCAGCAAGATGAGGAAGCTCAAGCGCGAGCGCGCGCGGGCGGGCTGAGCGCCGTGGCCGGGGAGGGCGAGGATCCCGGCGCGGCGGAGGCGCCCGTCTGGCCCCGGCCGATCCTGCGCTGGCCCGATCCGCGCCTGAAGGCGCGCGCCGAGCCGGTCGCGCGGGTGGATGACGGGGTTCGCGCCGTCTGGGCCGAGATGGCCGCGGCGATGCGCGCCTTTCGCGGCGTCGGGCTCGCGGCGCCGCAGCTCGGGATCGGGCTGCGCCTCGCGCTCGTCGACCCGACGGCGACCGGCCTCCGTCCGCTCCGGCTGGCGAACCCCGAGCTCCTCTGGACCTCGCCCGACACCGAGACGCGGCAGGAGGCGAGCCCCTGCCTGCCGGGCGTCGCGGAGGAGGTGCGCCGGCCGGCCTCGGTCCGGGTCGGCTTCCTGGGCGAGGAGGGGCCCGAGGAGCGCCTCCTCACCGGCCTCGCGGCGCGGAGCCTCCAGCACCAGATCGACCATCTCGACGGCCGCCTCTATCTCGACCGCCTCGGCGAGATGCGCCGCAAGCGGCTCCTCGAGCGCTATCGCAAGCTCGCCCGCGGCGGGGGGCGCAGACCGTGAGGCTCGCCTTCCTCGGCACGCCCGACTTCGCGGTGCCCGCGCTCGAGGCGCTGATCGCGGCCCGCCACGAGATCGCCCGGGTCTATGCGCAGCCGCCGGCGCGGGCGGGGCGCGGGCAGGCGCTGCGGCCGAGCCCGGTGCAGGCGGCGGCCGAGCGCGCGGGGCTGCCGGTCGAGACGCCCGCGCGGTTCCGCGAGGCCGAGGCCGGGTTCGCCGCGCTCGGGCTCGATGCGGCCGTGGTGGTCGCCTACGGCCAGATCCTCAGGCCGCCGGCCCTCGCCGCGCCGCGCCACGGCTGTCTCAACATCCACGCCTCGCTCCTGCCGCGCTGGCGGGGGGCGGCGCCGATCCAGCGTGCGGTGATGGCGGGCGACGCGGAGACCGGGGTGTGCATCATGCAGATGGAGGCGGGGCTCGACACGGGTCCCGTGCTCGCGCGCGCGACGACGCCGATCGGGCCCGAGGACACCGCCGGCACGTTGCACGACCGGCTCGCGGAGATGGGTGCGCGGCTGGTCGTGGCGACGCTGCCGGCGGTCGAGGCCGGGACGGCGGTCGCGGTGCCGCAGCCCGAGGCGGGCGTCACCTACGCGGCCAAGATCGACAAGGCGGAGGCGCGGATCGACTTCGCGCGGGCGGCGGAGGAGGTGTCGGCGCAGATCCGCGGGCTCGCGCCGTCGCCGGGCGCGTGGACGCTGATCGCGGGCGAGCGCGTCCGCGTGCTGATGGCCCGGCCCGAGCCGGGCGAGGGCGTGCCGGGGACGACGCTCGACGACGCGCTGCTGGTCGCCTGCGGGACCGGCGCGGTACGGCTGTCGCGGCTCCAGCGGGCGGGGCGGGGGCCGGTCGTGGCGGAGGCGTTCCTGCGCGGCTTCCCGGTGGCGCCGGGCACCCTCCTCGGCTGCGGCGCCGCCGGTCCGACGCGGCGCCCGCCCGCCCGCCCCGCCGCGTCGGACCGGCGTCGCGCCATGGCGGCGTGCGGGCGCGCGGAGAGCACGGGTCGCCTCCGTCCGTGACCCGCGGGAGCGCGGCAGGGCGGCCGGCCCACCGACCGATCCGGGCGCGGGGGCGCGCGGGGCGGGGGGGGGGCCCCCCACGCCCCCCAAGAGAAAGGAGAGGCGCCGCGGCC
>CAZWDE010000254.1:0-5286 GCA_964632555.1 uncultured Limibaculum sp. | reverse complement strand
GGCTCGTCGACGGGCCGCTGGCGATGGACAACGCGATCGACATGGAGGCCGCGCGCACCAAGGGGATCAAGTCGCTCGTGGCGGGCCGCGCCGAGATCCTCGTCGCGCCCAATCTCGACGCGGGCAACATGCTGGCCAAGGAGCTCACCTTCATCGCCCATGCCGAGGGCGCGGGCCTGGTGATGGGCGCCAAGTGCCCGATCATCCTCACCTCGCGGTCGGACGGCGACGAGGCGCGGCTCGCCTCCTGCGCGATCGCGGCGCTGCACCAGGCGCGGCTCGCCGGGGCTGCGCCGGTCCGCCGGGCGGCGGCCGAATGAGCGCCGACGCGACCGGCGGGGCGGGCGGCGCGGGCGGGCCCCGCGCCCATGTCCTGACGCTGAACGCGGGCTCGTCCTCGATCAAGTTCGGGCTCTTCGAGGCCGGCGCCGAGCCCGCTCTCGTCGCCTCGGGCCTCGTCGAGCGGATCGGCGAGGCGGGCGCGGCGCGGATCAAGGCCAGGAGCGCCGAGGGCACGCCGCTCGCCGAGCGCGGGCTCGACGGCGCGGAGGCGGAGAACCACACCGGCGCGCTGACCGCCGTCCTCGGGCTCCTCCGCGAGCACCACCCGGACCGCCCCGTCGCCGCCTGCGGCCACCGCGTGGTGCATGGCGGGCCGGACTTCGCGCAGCCCGTACGGGTCGACGACGCGATCCTCGCCGCCCTCGCCCGTTTCGAGCCCTTCGCGCCGCTCCACCAGCCGCACAACCTCGCCGGCATCCGCGCGGCGCAGAAGGCCTTCCCGGACGCGGTGCAGGTCGCCTGCTTCGACACCGCCTTCCACCGCAGCCATCCGTGGGTGAACGACGTCTTCGCGCTCCCCCGCGAGTATCTCGACCGCGGCGTGCGGCGCTACGGCTTCCACGGGCTCTCCTACGAGTACATCGCCGGCGCGCTGGCCGCGATCGCGCCGCAGATCCATGCGGGCCGCGTCGTCGTCGCGCATCTCGGCAACGGCGCCTCGATGTGCGGGCTGCTCGGCGGGCGCTCGATCGGCTCGACCATGGGCTTCACCGCGCTCGACGGTCTGCCGATGGGCACGCGCTGCGGCCAGATCGACCCCGGCGTGATCCTCTACCTGCTCGAGCAGGAGGGGCTCTCGACCGCCGAGGTGACCGACCTGCTCTACAAGCGATCCGGCCTCCTCGGGCTCTCGGGCGTCTCCAACGACATGCGCGCGCTCGAGGGCTCGGACGCGCCCGAGGCCGCGCAGGCGATCGACTATTTCGTGTTCCGCGTGCGCCGCGAGCTCGGCGCGCTCGCCGCCGTTCTCGGCGGGATCGACGCGCTCGTCTTCACCGCCGGCATCGGCGAGAACTCGGTGCTGGTGCGCGAGCGGGTCTGCGAGGGCCTCGGCTGGCTCGGCCTCGAGCTCGACCACGCCCGCAACGGCGCGCGCGAGGCCACCCTGCCCCGCGGCGCGCGGCTGATCTCGGCCGATCTCTCGCGGGCCCGGATCTTCGTGATCCCGACCGACGAGGAGGCGGTGATCGCCCGCGCCGCGAGCGCGCTGATGGCCGGCCGCCCGGCGGCGATGGAGGCGACCCGATGAAGCGCGCCATCAAATGCGAGGAGGCCGCCCGGATGATCCCCGAGGGCGCCTCGCTCCTCTTCGGGGGCTTCATGGGGGTCGGCTCGCCGCACCGGCTCTTCGACGCGATGGTCGAGCGCGGGGTCGGCGGCTTCACCGTGATCGGCAACGACCTCGCCTCGCCCGGCCACGGCGTCGGCAAGCTCGTCTCCGCGGGCCTCGTCGCGCGCGCGATCGTCTCCCATATCGGCCTCAACCCCGAGGCGCAGAAGAAGATGATCGCCGGCGAGATGGAGATCGAGCTCGTGCCGCAGGGCACCCTCGTCGAGCGCATCCGCGCCGGCGGCATGGGGCTCGGCGGCGTGCTCACGGCCACCGGTCTCGGCACGCCGGTCGAGGAGGGCAAGCAGGTCGTCGAGGTCGAGGGCCGGCGCTTCCTCGTCGAGCTGCCGATCCGCGCCGACTTCGCCCTGATCGCGGCCCGGCAGGCCGACTACGTGGGCAATCTCGAATACTCGCTGACCGCGCACAACTTCAATCCGATCATGGCGCTCGCGGCCGAGACGGTGATCGCCGAGCCGCATTACATCGTGCCGATCGGCGTGATCTCGCCCGACGCGGTCAAGACCCCGGGCATCCTCGTCGACCATCTGCTGGAGAGGGCCGCCTGATGGACGCTCCCGCGCTCAGCCCCAAGGAGATCATCGCGCGCCGCGTCGCGCTCGAGGTCAAGCCGGGCACTCTCGTCAATCTCGGCATCGGCCTGCCCTCGCTCGTCGCCAACCACGTGCCGGCCGACATCCACGTCTTCTTCCAGGCGGAGAACGGGGTGATCGGCCTCGGCGCCCGCCCGCCCGAGGGCATGGAGGACCCCGACCTCACCGACGCGGGCGGCGGCTTCGTCACCGCCGTCCCGGGCGCCGCCTCGATCGACAGCGCGATGAGCTTCGGCCTGATCCGCGGCGGCCATCTCGACATGACCGTGCTCGGCGGCCTGCAGGTGGATGCGCGCGGCTACCTCGCCAACTGGACCATCCCCGGCAAGATGGTGCCGGGCATGGGCGGGGCGATGGACCTCGTGGCCGGCGCCAAGCGCGTGATCGTCGCGATGGTCCACACCGCCAAGGGCGGGCACAAGATCGTCGAGCGGTGCACCCTGCCGCTCACCGCCGAGCGGCGCGTGAGCCTCGTCGTCACCGAGATGGCGGTGATCGAGCCGACCGACGAGGGCCTCGTGCTCAAGGAGCGCGGCCCGGGCGTCAGCGTCGAGCAGATCGAGGCGGCGACGGGCGCGAGGCTCCTGCATCGCGGCGAGGTGCCGGAGATGCAACTGATCTGACTGAGACCCGCACGCCGGGTCAGGGCGCGCGCCAGCCGCCCTGCCAGCCGTCGGCCCGGCGGAACCGCGCCCGGCGATGCGGCTCGGCAAGCACCAGCGTCTCGATCTCCTCGACCCGCCCGTCGAGCACGGCGAACCGCTCGAGCCGCGGCTCCGCGCGGTGCTCGGCCGGCGCGCCGATCGCCGCGCCGGGCGGCGGCTCCCCGCCATAGCTCGTCCGCCCCGCGGCGGGCACGCGCGCCCAGGCCTCGGCGGCCTCCGGCCCGGCGAGGATCCGGACCGTGAGCCGCAGGCGGATCTGCAGCTTCTGCCGCGCGTCCCACACATGGAGCGTCGCCCGCGGCTCGGCGCGGAGCTCCGCGACCTTGGCCGCTTGGCTGTCGCTGTGCAGCTCGACCCGGCCCTCGCTCTCGGACGCGCCGCGCAGCACCACCGTCCGCGCCTCCGCGCCGCCCCCCTGCCCCACGGTCGCGAGCGTCGGGTGGCGCGCCGGCGCGCGCCGGTCGGCGACGCCACGGCCGAGCGTCGCCCAGACCTGGGCCAGCGTCGTGTCGAGCCTGTCGTGCCAGTCGTCCATCGCACCTCCCGCGCCGGCGAACCAGCTAGCGCGGCGGGGCGGGATCGTCTCCGGCGACCCCGTGCCGCTGCCATAAGCGTGCCTTATTCGGGTCGTGTGACGCTTCACACATCACAGGGCCGCCAAATTTTGGTCCCCTCGGAATGCGAACGACATCGCTGTCAGTACGGCACGGGGCGCGGCGGTCAGCGTTTCCCCACCCGCCCGCGGATCCCGCGCCAAGGGTTCGGAGGTTTGCCATGTCGCGCCTGACGACTGATCGACTTGCCGCCGCAGCGACCGCCGCGATGATCGCCGCTGCGAGCGTTCCGGGAGAGGCCCGCGCGTTCGACTGCGGGTTCTTCCGGGACCAGGCCCACTACAAGGACGATCTCGACTATTCCGTGCGGATGCTCGCCGCCTGCGAGGCGCTCGAGGCCTATCGCGAGCGGCTGCTCAAGGAGAACGTGCGCTACGCCTTCGGCGAGGAGGTGGTCCGCCGCGGGCCCGAGGCGGTCGCCGCGCGCGCCGCGCCGCTCGACACGTTCCACGTCCTCAGCGACGCGGAGCGATACTGGATCGCGCGCGAGACCGGCGTGTTCAAGGTGATCCTCGAGATCCCCTGATCGCGCCGTCGCACGCCACGCCTGTCAACGAAGATTGACAGCCGCGCGGCCATGCGCTCCCCTGATCCCCGAGATCAGGGAGGCGCCATGGCATCCGAGCCTTTCCGCAGCCCCGCCCCGCGCGGCCTCTGCACCGATTGCGGCGTCAGCCGGATGCGCGATCCGCGCGCCTGCGGCCGCGCCTGCCAGTTCATCGCGCCGGACTATCCCCGCCTCGAGGCGCGGGTGCACGGCCGCGCCCGCGACCCCGCCCGCCCGGACGAGCTGCATTTCGGGCCGCATCTCGCCATGCTGCGCGCCCGCCTCGCCCGCCCCCGCGACGGCGCGCAGTGGACCGGGATCACCACGCGCCTCGCCGAGAAGCTGCTCGAGGCGCGCGCGGTCGATGCCGTGATCGCCATGGGCGCCGACCCCGCCGACCGCTGGCGCCCGGTGCCGCTCGTCGTGACCGAGCCCGAGGGCATGGCCGCCTGCCGCGGCATGAAGATGGGCTATGCGCCGCTCCTCGCGGCGGTCGAGCGGGCGGTGGACGAGGGTCACCGCCGCCTCGCCGTGATCGGCATCCCCTGCCAGGTCTACGCGCTCCGGGCGCTGGAGGCGGAGTTCGGCCTCGACGCGCTCCATGTGATCGGCACCCCCTGCTCCGACAACACGACGACCGAGCGGTTCCACCAGTTCCTCGCGCTGCTCGAGCCCGAGCCCGGGACCGTGCGCTATCTCGAGTTCCGCGCCGACTACCGGGTCGAGCTCCGCTTCGACGACGGCCGGCGCCGGCTGATCCCGTTCCCGCAGCTGCCGATCTCGCAGCTGCCGCCCGACTTCTTCCCGCTCACCTGCCGCACCTGCGTCGACTACGCCAACGTTCTGGCGGACGTGACGGTCGGCTACATGGGCGGCGAGGGCGAGCAGTGGATCATCGTGCGCAACGCCCGCGTCCGGGCGCTGCTCGAGCGCCTCGGGCCCGAGCTCGTGGCGCGCGCGCCGGGCTCGGCCGGCCGGCGCCGCGGCGCGGTCGCGGGCTTCGTGGCGGCCACCGAGCGGGCCGCGGGCGGCCTGCCGCTCCGCCGGGCGCCGCGCGCGCTGCGCCCGCTGATCGGGCTGATGATGCGGCTCCTCGGGCCGCGCGGCCTCGAATTCGCTCGCGCGCGCCTCGAGATGAAGGCGGCCGAGACGGTGCTCCACCTCCGCCGCGCCC
>CAZWDE010000253.1:0-5317 GCA_964632555.1 uncultured Limibaculum sp. | reverse complement strand
TGCCGAGCGCCTGCATCTGGCTCGCCGCCTCGTAGCCGAGGGTGCCCGAGCGGCCGACGACGCCGACGGGGCCGGGCACGTAGATGTGGCCGGGCATGATGCCCATCATCGCCTTGCCCGGCGTGATCGTGCCGGCGCAGTTGGGCCCCGTGAGCCGCATCCGCCGCTCGCGCGGGTAGCGGCGCATGTAGCGCTTCACCTGCATCAGGTCCTGCACCGGGATACCGTCGGTGATGCAGACACAGTAGCGGATGCCGGCATCGGCCGCCTCCATGATCGCGTCCGCCGCGAAGGGGGGCGGCACGAAGACGATCGAGGCGGTCGCGCCGGTCTCCTCGACCGCGCCCCGCACGGTGTTGAAGACCGGCCGGTCGCAGACGGTGGTGCCGCCCTTGCCCGGCGTCACGCCGCCGACAACGTTGGTGCCATAGGCGATCATCTCCTCGCCATGGAAGCGGCCGATGCGGCCCGACATGCCCTGGATGATCACGGGCGTGGTCTCGTCGATCAGGATGCTCAACTGTCGGTCCTCCTCAGGCGGCCTTGGCGGGAAGCGCGGCCACCGCCTTCTGGGCGGCCTCGGCAAGGGTGTCGGCGGTGATGATCGGGAGCCCGGACTCGGCGATGATGCGTCGGCCCTCCTCGACATTGGTGCCCGAGAGGCGGACGACGACCGGCACCTTGATCTCGGCCTTGCGGAAGGCCTGCACCACGCCCTGGGCCACCCAGTCGCACCGGTTGATCCCGGCGAAGATGTTGACGAGCACCGCCTCGACCTTGCGGTCGTCGAGCACGAGGCGGAAGGCCGAGAGCACGCGCTCGGGGCTCGCGCCGCCGCCGATGTCGAGGAAGTTGGCCGGCTCGCCGCCCGCGAGCTTGATCATGTCGAGGGTGGCCATCGCGAGGCCGGCCCCGTTGATCATGCAGCCGATGTTGCCGTCGAGCGCGACATAGGCGAGGCCGCGGTCGCCGGCGCGCGCCTCGCGCGGGTCCTCCTGGCTCATGTCGCGGAGCTCGGCGATCTGCGGCCGGCGGAACAGCGCGTTGTCGTCGAAGCTCATCTTGGCGTCGAGCGCGACGAGGCGGCCGTCGCCGGTGACGACGAGCGGGTTGATCTCCACCATGCTGGCGTCCAAGTCGCGGAAGGCGCGGTAGCAGGCGCGGAAGATCTTCACCGCCTCGGGGATCAGCGCGGGGTCGAGCCCGAGGCCGAAGGCGAGCTCGCGCGCCTGGAACTCGAGATAGCCGACGGCCGGCTCGATCACCTGGCGGATGAGGCTCTCGGGCCGCTCGTGGCTGAGCTCCTCGATCTCCATGCCGCCGGCGGCGGAGGCCACCACCATCACGCGCTCGGTCTTGCGGTCGAGCACGAGGCCGAAATAGATCTCCGCCGCGATGTCGGCGGCCTCCTCGACCCAGACCCGGCCGACGAGCTTGCCCTGTGCGCCCGTCTGGCGGGTGACGAGGCGCCGGCCGAAGAGCCCGGCCGCAAAGTCGCGCACCTCGTGGTCGGAGCGGCAGAGCCGGACGCCGCCGGCCTCGCCGCGCCCGCCCGAGTGGATCTGCGCCTTCACCACCCAGCGGTCGCCGCCGATCTCCTGGCAGCGGTAGCCGGCCTGCTCGGGGCTGTAGGCCAGCCCGCCCTTCGGCACCGGCACGCCGAGCCGGGCGAGCAGCTCCTTGGCCTGATATTCGTGGATGTCCATGCGGGGGTCTCCTCCGTCCGCGCCCGCCGTGCGGGGCGATCTCGCCGGTCGAGCCGGTCTCTGGCGGAGGATGTGTCACGCCGCCCGGATCCGCGCCTCTGCCGGATGGCGGCAACCGGCGCGCCGAGCGGGCGGCCGGGGCCCCGCCCGATCGGGCGGGGCGGCGGTGGCGTCGCGCAACCCGTTCGCGGCCCGGACGCCCGGGCGCGTCACTGGCGCATGATCGAGACCTCGACGCGGCGGTTCTCCTCGGACACCGGCGGCACGCCCGGCAGCAGGCGCGCCTCGCCGAGCCCGTAGATCGCGAAGCGCTCGCCGTCGACGCCGCACTGGCCGGTCAGGTGGCCGGCGACCGAAGCGGCGCGCTGGCCGGAGAGGCGCTGGTTGTAGACCTCGTCGCCGCTCGCGTCGGCATGGCCGATGATGTTGAACCGCCAGTCGGCCGGCGCGTTGCGCATCGCTTCGCAGAGGCTGGAGAGCTGGCCCGCCGCCTCCGGCCGGATCGCCGCGCTGTCGCTCTCGAAGGTGATGCGGAGCTCGACGGTGATGTCCTGATCGTAGAACTCGAGCACCGTCGGCTCGACCGCGGGCTCCGCCGGCGCGCTGGCGGACGCGGCGCCGCCCGCGGTTGCGCCGCCGGTCGCGCCGCCCGTGGTGACCGTCGCCGTCGCCGCCGGCACCAGCGCGAGGCCGCGATGCGTCGCCGTCGCCGGCGCCTGCTGCTGGGCGTGCCAGCGGTCGAGGATTTCCTCCGAGGATATCTCCTGCGCGGTCGCCGCGGCGCCGAGACCCGCCGCGAGCACCGCGGCCAGAGCCGTGACCCGCCGCGCCATCAATACGTCAATCCAATCGCCGATCATGGTGTCCTCCGTTGGAATGCGCCGCCGGCCAGGCCGCCGGCCGGCGCGGAAGATTATCACGAAATCCGCCGGCCGGGAGCGCTTTCCGGCCGGACGCCCGCGTCAGTCCTCGGCCGCGATGCGCTCGGCCAGATCGCGGAAGAAGTCGGCCGGGTCCTGGCGCGCGAGCTCGATCAGCCGGTCGAGCAGCGCGTCGGTCTCCTCGGTGTCGGGCCCCGGCGGCCTCGGCCGGCGCGGCGGCGCCGGCGGCGTCTCGCGGGCGAGCGAGAGCCGCGCCATCACGGGGCGGTGGTCCGAGATGTCGCGCACGAAATCGGGGTTCGACGCGTCGCCCGCATAGATGAAGAAGTCGTCGGCCCCGTAGCGCCGGCCGAGGCTCGGCGACAGGAAGATCGTGTCGATCAGCGAGCGCGGCCCCTTGAGATAGCTGATCGCGCCCTCGTCCTCGTCCTCGGCGCTCATCGGCAGGAACCCCGCGTCCGACAGGGCCGAGAACTGCCCCGTGGCGAGCTCGGCGTTGATGTCGCCGCCCACCAGCCAGTCGCGGCTCGCGCCGTGCTTCTCGATCATGCGCCGGATCACGGCCGAGAGGATCTCCGAGGCGAGGCGGCGGCGCTTGGCACCCTCGTCGAACGCCTTGAGGTGCAGCGGCACGAGGTTGAACTCGAAGGGAGCGAACCCGCGCTCGCCGCGGCCGAGCGCCTCGAAGCGGAAGAGGCCCGGATAGCGGTTGAACACCTTGCCCTCGATCGCCTCGAACCGGAGATCGGGCATCCGGCGGCTGTCGGCCTTGAGGAAGGGCTCGATCTCGTCCGGCCAGTCGACCCGGCGGCCGCGGACGGTGCGCGGGTTCCAGATCACGGTGGTCGTCTGCCGCCCGGAGGGCGCGTCGGGCTCCGAGGCCGCCCAGTCGAACTCGTGGCCGAACTCGCGGGCGAGGTGGGCGACCAGCGCCTCCGTCGCCTCGGGCGAGGTCTCGGCGAAGGCCCACACGTCGAGATTGAGATCGGCGACGATGCGGGCGACCTCGCCGACGCGCTCGCGGAAGTTGCGGTTGAACCACTCGACGTTCCAGAACGCGACGTCGACGTCCTCGGCCGTCCCGCGATAGGCGTCGACCACGCGCTCGAGCCCGCCCTCGGCCTCGGGGCGGCGCCCCCGCGCGCCGAAGAAGCCGGTGATCGAGTCCGAACCGCGGATCTCGCGCAGCACCGCCGAGGCCCCGGCGGCCGCCTCGGTCCGCCCGGCGCGCGTCTCGAGATCGACGGCGATCGCCGAGATCTTGATGCCCTCGTTGACGATCCGGGTGGCCATGCCGCCCGGGGCCTCGATCGCCTCCGGCAGGTCCTCGAAGGCGTGGTGGAGCGCGATCAGCCGCCAGGTGTTGTCGAACACCGGCGCGCCCGAGCTGCCGCCCTCGGTGTCGGAGGTGTAGTGGAGCAGCTGCGGGTCGAAATCGAGAACCCGGTTGTCCTGCAGCGAGACCCGCTGCGGGCGCCCGCCCGGATGGTGGATCACGTTGGCCCGCTCGTCCTTCTCGGCCGTGAAGACCGCGCGGCGGAGCTCGATCGTGCCCCACCGCTCGTGCGCGGGGCCCGCGAGCCGCACGAAGGTGTAATCGAGCCCGCCGATCGCCGGGCTGGTGACGAAAAGGCCCGACGGGTCGAGCCGGAACACCTCCCCCGGCGCGGGTCGGCCGTCCGCTCCCTCGAGGACGCCGAACTCCACCTCCGCGCGGCGCGCGACCTCGACCGAGTTGAGCACGTGATTGTTGGTGAGGAGCAGGTTGGGCGCCACGAGGAAGCCGGTGCCGACCCACGCGCCGCCGATCCCGCGGAAATCGACGCCGGCCGCGCGGATCCGCGCCACCGCCCGGGCCATGCGCGCGCCGGTGGCGAGAAAGCCCACCGGCAGCGAGTTGTCGACGCCGATCTTGGCCTCGAACTGGTTGGGCAACCCGGCCCGGCGGCGGCGGAACTCGCGCCACGCCTCGAGGAAGCGCGCCGGCTCGGCGATGCCGACGAGGCCGGCGGCCTCGGCGCCCGGCCGGGGTTCGGCCGCGCCGCGGAGCGGGGCCGGCGGGCGCGCCGGCAGCGCGGCGCCCGCCGCCGCGACGCCGCCCGCGAGCTCGGTGGCGTCGCCGAGATCGTCCTCCGCGACCGCTTCGAAGCCCATCGGCGCGGCCCGGCGTTCCGCGAGATAGGCCTCGATCCCGTCGGCGATCGCCTCGGCGATGCGGGGCTTGTAGCGCGGATCCTCCGCCAGGCGGCGCTCCTCGGCCGGATCGGACAGGAAGCTCACCTCGAGCAGGCAGGCGGCCGTCTCGGCGTGGTGGCGGTCGGGCCGCACGACGCCGAAATGCGCGCTCTTGACGCCGCGGTCGCGCAGCCCGGTGGCGCGGAGCACGGCCTCCTGCACGGCCTTGGCGAGTTCCGTCGAGGCCGGCGAGGCGCTCGGATGGTGGAAGGTCTCGGTGCCCTGCGCCGAGGGCAGGTGGAAGCCGTTGAAGTGGATCGAGACGAAAGCGTCGGCCGCGGTGTCGCGCGCCACCTGCGCGCGCTTGGCGAGGCTGAGGTTCCGGTCGCTCTTGCGGGTCATCATCACGCGGTGGCCGCGCGCCTCGAGCGCCGCCTCGGCCAGCAGGCCGACCTCGAGCGTGAGCGTCTTCTCGAGCGTGCCCGCCGGGCCGACCGCGTTGTTGTGGCTCGAGCCGCCCACGGCCGCGTCGCCGCCATGGCCGGGATCGAGCAC